>JBFGLD010000371.1:0-6038 GCA_041576335.1 Anaerolineae bacterium
CGCTCAGGTCGGTGGCGGGATCGACCACGACGAAATAGTCCGCATATTTGGGATCGCCCTGTAAAAAGCCTTGAAACCAGCCACTCTGGGCCGAGACGTGGTTGATAACAGCATCGAACATCAGCCGGAAATTCTGGCGCAGCAGAGCTACATCCGCCCAGGATCCCCAGCCGGGGTTTATGGCCGTGTAATCGATAACCGAAAAGCCATCGTCCGAGGAGTAAGGGTAAAAGGGCAAGATATGTACGCTGCTGATTATACCGGCCAGCTCCGCTGCCAGCAGCTCGGCCAGGCTGCGCAAGGTGGGCTTGTTTGGCTCCTGAATTTGGTCACCGTACGTGATTAGGATCGAGTCGGCCTCGGTAACGCGCTGGCTGGGGTCTATGGCCTGGCTCAATTCCGGGTGTTTCCGACGAAACTCGGCCAGGTGGCTTTTGAGCTGCTCAAAAATTGGCACAGCGGCTTCAGCACCATAAATAAATGATAAGTGATCTTGGATTTGCTTTTCTAAAATCATTATTCTAAACAGCCTCCTTTAAAGGGTGGTTACCCATGATGTATAATGTTTAGGACTTACGCAAAATCACGCGTTTAATGCTCAGAGGCGGTCTGTCCCATGGGGAGGCTACGCACTAACCGCCGTCTCTGGCAATAGGTCGTCGGTCAGAGCCGAAGGCCCCTGCGACCGTAAGAAGTGCAGACCCACCCCGAGCATATCTACGTAAGTCCTAATTTTTACACTAGGTGCACTCATGAAGCAAGAACATAAGGTGTATTACCAATCCGAAATAGGCTGGCTCGAGATTATCGGCAGTGAACGGGCCATCAAGGCTATCAATTTCGTCGAGGCGGCGCCTGAAAGGCCCAAACCTGCGGAGATGCCGCCGCCGGTGGCCCAATGCTTGCAGCAATTGGACGAATATTTTAAGGGGAAACGGCAAGAATTTTTGCTGGACCTCGAGCCGGAAGGAACCGATTTTCAAAAGGTCGTCTGGCAGCAATTAATAACGATTCCCTATGGTCGAACGGTTTCCTATTTGGATATCGCCAAAGCCATCGGCAACGAGAAATCCGTCAGAGCCGTTGGTTTGGCCAACGGTCGCAATCCAATTAGTGTTGTCATCCCCTGCCACCGTGTCATCGGCAGCGACGGCTCGCTTACGGGCTATGGCGGCGGCTTGTGGCGCAAAGAATGGTTGTTAAAGCACGAAGGAAAACTGACCAGCAAACAACTGCCATTATTTTGAGACAAAATCAACCATCGGCAGAGGCATCGGGTTGGCCTTCCAATCGTCTTTGATCCAAGCAAAGTCCGGGTCATCAAGGGGTGGGGTGGCCCGCGCTTCATCAAACAAGTCACCGGCCAGGTAGTTGAGAAAGTAGAGATTGCAGTTGGGTGCAGCGGCTGTGGAATGAAAACCCTGCGTGACCAGCACTAGATCGCCGTTGTATACCGCAAAAACCTCATCAAAATCGGTGTCGACCCGGTAGTTGCGATGTATGGCAAAGCCGTAGACCGGGTCGGTGCGAAAGTAGTAAGTTTCCTCCAGATAAGGTGCGCCCTCATAACCATCGTGACAGTGGGGCGGCCAGCCTGACCAATTGCCGCCGGGAACATATACTTCAAATAAAATCAATCGCTCGGCCGGCAGCGGGTGGGCCAAAATATGGTTGACCTGGCGCGTGGCCGAGCCGCCGCCGCGCACCTCGCTTTTCACTTCGGCGGGGGTGATGAGGCGCAGGGGATATTGACCCTTTGCCGGCGCGCCGCCCAGCGCGAACTCAAAATCCGCGTCGGCCTCGACGGTGATCTCGTGGTCCGGTGGAACATACAGTACGGGGGCCATCTCGGTAAATACGTTCTGGCGAGCCAATTCAAAACGTTCTCCACCGGCCTGGCAACTGCCTTTACCGGTCAAGGGGACCAGCGCAACTTCGCTGCCGCCGCTCTGTTGGCTGAAACGTTGGCCCTGTTTGAGCGAAACAAGCTTAAAGCTAAGATAGTTCCAGCCGGCTGACTCTGGTGTTACCTCAACCATTACGGTTTGGTGAGGGTTGGGTCTGATTAAATGCGTCATAGTTCGTCCTTGAAAATAAGGATTAGGGAAAAGACTGCCCCCTAACTTCTGATCCCTGTTCTAGAATCCGCCCCGTTCTCCAATGAAGTCGAGGGCTTCCTGTTCAAAGGGCAGCGCCTTGGAGCAGCCGTGCCGGGTAACCACCAGCGCGCCGCAGGCGTTGCCCATACGGCCGCATTGGTACCAATTCCAGCCTTTGAGGTAGCCATAAATCAAGCCGCTGGCAAAGGCATCACCCGCGCCAACGGTGTTGAGAACTTCTACGGGGAAACCGGCGGCATCAATCACGTCGCCGGCTTTGGTAAAAATACTCACCCCGCGCGGTCCGCGCTTCAAGACCAGCACGTCCGGCCCCTGCAAGGTGGTGAGCAGGGTTTCAAGCAACCCTTTCAGTACCACGATTTGAGCGTCGCTTAACCTGTTGCTCTGAAAAATCGGGGCAGGATCTTCGGCCAGCAGGGCAAAAAACTCCTCTTCGGTGCCAATCACGACATCCAGGTGGGCCAGGATGGTTCGGACATTCAAACTAAAGGCGTGCGGGTGGGTCCACTGGTCGGGGCGCAAGTCGAGGTCCATAAAGGTAGTAACATTGTGGGCTTTGCTCGTTTTGGCCACAAAGAGGGTGGCATCACGGCAAGTGCCCCGGCTCAGGGCTGTGCCGGAGATTTGCACGGCCCGGCTCTGAGCGAGGGGGAGGGTAGCAGCATCGTCAATCGTCAGGTGAATATCGGCTGGGTTGTCGCGGTAAAATTCCAGGGGAAAATTGTCCGGCGGCTGGACCGCGACAATCGCCAGCCCGGTGTGACAGTTGGCCTTGCGAGGGATGTAGTCGGTGATTACACCCTCATCACTCAAATAACGCAGCACAAAGTCGCCCACGCGGTCCCGGCCTACGGCCGTAAATGCGGCCGACTTCAAGCCCAGCCGGGCAGTACCAATGGCAATGTTAACCGGGCTGCCCCCCACCGACGTGTCAAAGCCGGTTACTTCTTCAAAAGGCGCGCCCACGTTCTGAGCAAACAGATCCATCGAGACCCGCCCCATCGTAATCAAGTCAAATTGCTTGTCAGTCATAATGCCGCCAAATCAGGCAAAATAAAACGCTCGAACATCTGGGGAGTCGGACGCTCCCTTCGGGACGACAACGATACCCGCAGGGCGCAGCTAATGGAAACCAGGAACACAGAGAACGCGGAGAAGACACGGAGATATACGGAGTTTTCTAGTTTTTTGCTCTGTGAATCTCTGAGATGGCTCTGTGTAACTCCGTGTAACTTATTTTCAAGAGAGGGCGACAGTCCCTGCGGGACAGCAACGAGAATAAAAATGGGGGGAACTACCCCCCAAGCCCCCCGGCCTGCGGCGCTATTTTCAGAGGAGTCGGACAGTCCCGGCCGGGACGACAACGGGGGATGAAAATGGGGGGAGCTACCCCCTCGCGAAGCATCCAGCTCTGCTGGGCCAGCCCCCCGCCCTACGGGGTTATTTTCAGAGGAGAAATAATGAACGAAAATCACGCTTCACACCGCCTCAACTACGTAGTCATAAATACGTCGTTTTACCCGTAGTCGATTAAGTTGTAAACCGATCTTCGCGATTTCTTCGTCGGTCGTGAACAGATATTCCTCGGTCAGCCGGCCCCGCATGGCTAACTTCAGCTCATTCAGCCTCCCGGATAGTTGGTATTCCAATACCTCTCGTTTGGCCACGTAAAATTTGTGCTGTAGAAAGTAACGGTCACGGCCCGTGGCTTGCTTCAGCTGCTCTTCGACCTGGCTTAACTGCTGTTCCAGGCGATCGATTTTCTCTTTAAGTTGGGTGATTATTTCCGGATCGGGTAGGCCCTGATTGTCACCCACCCGCCAGGTTGGGGCGCTCAAGAACGAAATGGCCGACGTGGCAGGCGCTGCGATGACGGGCGGCAGCGCTTGTTCAATCACCGCCGTAGCAATCTGCTTGGACGATACCTCGGTTAGCGTGGTTTCATCAATGTGAGCATACGCTTGCGCCAAGGCCAGCGCGGCTGTGGTAGGATTGAAAACCCGAGCCAGCACCTTGTCGTTATTGAGGTGCAGGCTGCTGAGGGGCAGATCTTCTTGCAAGAACTGCCATTCGGTTTGCTGCCCTTGACCTTGCGCCTCGACGATCAGCGGCGGATTTTGAAAGCCGGCGTTCAGCTGCTGCAGGGCCATTCCGGTGGGGGCCATTTTGCCAACGGTCACCGCCACTTCGTGGCGCACCGTGCGCTCACAGCGGGCATCCGGCACATAGAAAAACGGACCGGCATCGCCGACTCGATATTTCAAATCGGCGGCCGTGAGCCATTGCACGGCCCGGCGCAGGGTGAGTGAAATCGTGCCATTCTCACCGGCCTGGTAGGACCGCAGTCCTCTGGCAAAAATCGCGGTCGTTGTGATCCCGTCAGACACGGCCACAAAATCGTGAAAAGGGAAAGTCTGGACTGTGCCCAGTTCCCGCTGGCCTAGCAGGACCTTGGCCAGCTCGGGTTCCAACTGCCGGGGCAGCAGGTCAGTATCGGCTACAAGACGTTTGACCACGTCAAACTGCATTCCGGCATAAACATCGCCGGATTGGGCTGTTTCAAAAACCATCTCCACCCGGAAATCAGTTCCCCGCGTATCCAAGTCCACCTGCCAGCGCAGCAGCGGCGATGGGTCAAAAATCAGCCGGACCGTGGCCGCAAGCTGCATGCCATCCCAGGCCAGCTTGCTCTCAAAGCGCAGCACTGCCTGCTGTTCGCTTTTCTGCTCGATGACCAGGTCTTGGCCATAACACACCTGGCGGCGCGGGCCCAACTCATCAGAATAGGTATCACCCGTTTCGTCGGAGACAACCAAGTAGCCCAGCCTGGCCTGACCAAGCTGAACTGTGCCGTCATGCTGCACGGCGGCGGTGTAGTGGTCGTTTTGCCAGCGAAACGTGTCCACACTTTCGTCCGTCGCCGCGATTGGCAGCGCCGCCGTGACCGGCCACACGCCAATACCATCGGTTTGCAGGCGATAAAGCCTGTCTTCAACCGCCTGCCAGCCGTCATGGGCAAAAGGATTGGTGCTGACGGCATAGGTGCCGGGTGCAAAGTTATCCATTATAGTGGCCAGTGAGGCCCGCACATCATTCCGAGCAGCTTCAAACACCCGGCGGTAGTTGAATTCCATCTTCTCGTGAACCTGATCGATACTGACCCCACACAGGCAGTCATGCACCGCGTTTTGCAGCAGGGTGCGGCCCCAGGTCTCATACTGCTCAGCCGGATAAGCGCGGCCCTTCAACCGGGCCAGTACCGCCAGCGGTTCGGCCCGCTGGAATAGCCACTGCTCGCAGTCCCGCTGCATAATCTTGAGATAGGTTCTGGCCGAAAAGGTGCCGGGAAAGGTAGCCCCGTATTTGCCGGAATTCAATTCGCCGGCAATGGTGGGTGGCATGGGAAGTTTGTCCGCGATGGTTTGGGCAAATAGATGAGGTGCAGATTCTTCCAGGTTGATCTGTGCAGGTAAGTCAGAGAGATGCTGTTGATAAAATTGGACCGGATCTTCGGGGTCCTCTTCCAAGTCATAGCCGTCAAAAAGTGGGATATCGGGTGTAGGATAGTAGGGCTGCAGTTTGTCGACTTCCGCTTCTAACCGCTTTATAGCCACCTCGGGCGCGTGGGTTACCCCGTATAGATTGCGGTATCCGCCAAACAGGTTGATTGTCAGCAGCCGCCGGCCGTCGCTGCCCTGCCATTGGAAGTAGGGCTCCAGCTTGGGCACACCGCGCCAAACAAATACCGCCTCCAGCCCAAACAAACGATGAATTTGGGGCGACTGGGCAATATGGCCGAAGGTATCCACCAGCCAGCCGACCGGATTATTCCCGCCGTACTGCTGCATATCCTGCCGGCCATACTGCAGATTCCGGATCAGCAGTTCACCGCCGGTTATTTGCCAATCGGGTTGGCAG
>JBFGLD010000372.1:0-6030 GCA_041576335.1 Anaerolineae bacterium
AGGGTGTCCAGGGCTTGGGATGGATGACGCCCAACCTGCGAGCTACTGGCCACGTTCCTGCAGAGCCTTACACGATCCCGTTTGGTCAAGCCGACATCAAGCGTCAGGGTTCAGACCTGACCATTCTGGCTGTCTCACTTATGGTTCATCGCTCGCTTGACGCCGCCGAGAAATTAGCCGAGGAGGGTATCAGCGCCGAGGTGATTGATCTCCGCACCCTCGTGCCCCTCGATCGAGAGTCGATTGTAACTTCGGTTAAGAAGACCCACCGGGTCCTGGTTGTCGACGAGGATTACAAGAGCTTTGGGCTATCAGGTGAACTGGTGGCCATCGTAGTTGAGGATGCCCTGGATTATTTGGACTCGGCACCGAAACGATTGGCAGTGCCTGATGTGCCGATTCCCTATAGCCGTCCTCTGGAGCAGTTTGTCACCCCCAACGTCGACAAGATTGTGGTCGCCGCTCGCGAGTTGGTGAGCAGCTAGGCTAATCTTTGCTTTCAACAAGGTGACGTCTCAATAATTTACTGTAACGTAGGACAAACTTAAGTTTATCCTACAAAAAAAGCCCCTATGTTTTGAGAAGATACTTAAACCGGTTTGTTTTGCAGGGGGATGGGCCTGATGGCGAAATCCCCCTCAGCATAATAAAAAATGACGTAGCAGGGAGATTGATTTGTGCCAACTTTGGATATTGTAATCCCGGAAGAAGCCGGAGATGTCGAAGAGTGCGTGGTCGTGACCTGGTTGAAACGAGAGGGTGACATGATCAAGAAAGGGGATGATTTAATTATTCTCCAGGCGGAAAAGGTCTCGTTTGAAGTACCGGCCCCGGCCACTGGCCAGCTTATTGAAATTTTGGCCAAGCAGGGAGAAGTTGTTAAACAGGATGAGGTGCTGGCTCGGATCGAAGTGACTGACATGGAAACGGTTACGTCGCTGCCACCCCAGCAGCCGGCGCTTGCGGCAGCTGCGGCCCGATCTGCTCGGGATATTCGCGCCTCACCTATCGCCAAGCGTCTGGCGCGTGAACACAACATCGATCTAAGTCAGGTGGTTGGCAGCGGTAACGGGGGACGAATCACCGAGAAGGACGTGCGCGTATTTATTAAAACCGAACAGCCAAAGCCGGCAAATGCCACACCGGCCTCGCAAGTCCGCGCTTCCCCGGTAGCCAAACGCATAGCTCGTGAGCATCACCTTGATTTAAGCCAGGTGCCCGGTAGCGGCGATGGCGGTCGGATTATCGAGAAGGATGTGCAGGCTTTCATCGCGGCCCAAGCCGCTGGCGGGTCGCCGACCCAGAAAATCGCGGAAGCACCTTCTCCACCTCCGACTGGTTCTATCCCCATGGCCGGAATGCGAGCCACCATAGCCCAACGCATGCATCAGAGTTTGCAGAGCATGGCTCAACTCACCTTGCATACCGAGGCTGATGTAACGGAGTTGGTTGCCCTGCGAGAAGAGCTAAAACAGCAGGCACCCATTACCTACACCGATTTGATCGTGCGCGCTTGTGCCCTGGCTCTGCGGCAGCATCCCCACCTTAACGCCACACTGGATGAAGATACCATTCAACTGCTACCTCACATCAACATTGGGGTCGCCGTGGCCTTGGACCAGGGGCTGGTTGTCCCAGTTATCCGAGAGGCAGATCAGCGCAAAGTGGTCGATCTGGCCGGTATACGGGTCCGGCTGGCCGAACGAGCTCGGGCCGGAAATTTGACCAAAGAAGAGATAAGCGGAGGCACTTTTACTATAACCAATTTAGGCAACTATGATGTCGATGCCTTTACCCCAATCATTAATCCCCCGGAGGCAGCTATCTTGGGGGTGGGACGGATCGTGGACAAAGTAGTCATCCATCAGGGTAGAATTGCCCAACGAGCGATGCTGATGCTCAGCTTGACATTTGACCACCGGGTCGTGGATGGCGCCCCGGCAGCCTCATTTCTACAGACGATCAAACAACTGTTGGAAAAGCCCGCCAGGCTTTAAAGCAGGTTCATAGGTTAGAGAGAGGCAAATTGGTAACCTTTTCCCCGTACCGTACAAATAAGCTGCGGTGTTTTTGGGTTCGTTTCAATTTTTCGACGTAGTCGGAAAATGTAGGGGCGAATCAAGCTTTCCGGATCGTCTTCGGCCGATTCATAGCCTAACGCCTGTGTAACCAGATCCCGGCACGAGACGACCCGATTTGGACTGAGCATCAGGCAAGCTAGGATAGCCGCCTCGCCTCTGGTCAAATCAACGACGAGGCTGGGCTTAGTGGTCAGCGTAATCAGCCGCTTCTGGCGATCTAGGATGAGCGGCGGTACGTGAATGAAGCGTTCGCCGGTGAGGGACTGTTTTGATAGCGCAGGTCCTAGCAGGCCAGAAAGATCGCCGGCGATAACCAATCGATGGGGCGAAGCACCCGGTCGGGAAGACACAAGGCTATCTATGACACTTTGGGGCGTTTTTTCTTGAACAAACATAAGATTCCGGATCCCTTCCTTCGTAACTGAAAAATAGCACCACCGTTTTAAGCTAATAGTGGTTTTTGAGCTATTTGTATGGTCGCAATGTCATTATACTAAAGGGAGGTTTGAATTCGGTTTGAGCGAGGAGAACCGGATCTATAATCAGAGCTCACTAGTTTTCATTGCGAAACGTAGAGAGGGGCATCCCTATTCTGCAATGAGTACTAATTAAGCCCATATTTTTCGAAGCGATACCCTACCCCATGCTCGGTTAAGAGGTATTTCGGGGATTTTGGAGTTTGTTCCAGTTTTCTGCGTAAATGCCACATGTAGACGTGAACGTAATCGGTTTTTTCTCGGTATTCCCAGCCCCAAACATGCTCCAGAATCTTGTTAAGAGGCAGCGTCTGCCCGGCATTTTGGAGTAGATAAGACAGCAGACGGTGCTCGGTGGCGGTGAGTTTAATCGGCTGGCCATCTACCAGTACCTGGCGCTGGCTTAAATCAATGGTTAGGTGGTCATCACTGTAGGTACTTTCAACTTGGGGTAAAGCAGGCAACGCGGCTCGGCGCAACGCAGCTCTAATTCGAGCTTGAAGGATATTGAAATTGAAGGGTTTGGTGATATAGTCGTCGGCGCCTTCGTTTAGCCCACGAACGACATCCTTTTCCTGTCGTAATGCGGTGAGCAAAATAATTGGCACATTAGAGGCCTGGCGAATACGCTGACAAACCTCCCAACCACTCATTTCGGGCATGGTCACGTCAAGAATGACCAAATCAGGTTGATGCATATAGAACTGCTGCAGCCCCTCAAAACCGTTGCCAGCCGTATAAATTTGCCCCCCCGACCTGGAAAGAAATTGTCCGATTAAGTGTCGCATAATAGCATCGTCATCAACTACCAAGAATTTCTTTCCTTGCATGGCTCCACCTTCACACTTTTTAATTTCTTGCAACGATCAAGTTCGAGCGAGAAACCTCTTCTTGAGCCAATTGTATCATAGATGAGTTTGATTTCGGTTTGAGTCGAGCCTGCATTTTTGAATGCCTTAAGGATATTTGGTAATTCCGTACAACTCTCGCACCGGTAACCATTCTGGTAGAAGCGCACCGGGGCTGGTGCCGGCAGTTGACAGATTCGGACCGATTTACTTATTGGTCGAGAATACCGGGCCGCTGATATTGTTGGCTTCATTGCCCTCCGCCACATTACCATACGTGGTTGCAAAGTTGACCGAGTCGACTTGAGCGTAGACAACCGAGCCGGCCGGCAGTGGTAGTGAAATGTTGCTAACCGGTGGACCGAAATAATAATTACCCCCAAGAGTCAAAGTCAAGACTTGACTTGGGGCCAGGGGCAGGGCGGGTACAACCACACCCCAGGCCACGCCCTGAGTACCTAGGTCTTCCCAGCGTTGGTTCACCCCGGTCGGCGGCGTAGTCGGGTTGACATAGGCATCGACCCAGAAAGCATCGGCGACCGCAGCATTTCCCTGATTGGTAACCACAACGGTTACCGCGTCGCTGCTGGCCAGCAAATTCTTAATGACCAGGTCGGGAATGGTGCTGTGGTCTTTGGTCAGGAGCGGCAAATAGATAAAGCTTAGGGGAGATTCGGGCGTTGGGGTTGCGCTCGGCGGCGGCGTCAGCGTGGGTGACGGGGTAGGTGTGGGCGAAGAGGGCACGGGCGTGGGTGTTGGGGAGGGTATCGGCGTTGGGGTTGCGCTCGGGGGCGGCGTCCGCGTGGGTGACGGGGTAGGTGTGGGCGAAGTGGGCACGGGCGTGGGTGAGGCCGTGGGCGTTGGGGAGGGTATCGGCGTTGGGGTTGCGGTGGGTAAAGGGGTCAACGTGGGTGACGAGGTAGGTGTGGGTGGCGGGGGCACGGGCGTGGGTGACGAGGTAGGTGTGGGCGAAGGGGGCACGGACGTGGGTGTTGGGGAGGGTATCGGCGTTGAGGTTGCGGGGGGCGGCGTCAGCGTGGGTGACGGGGTAGGTGTGGGTGGAGGAGGCGTCAGCGTGGGTGACGAGGTAGGTGTGGGCGAAGGGGGCACGGGCGTGGGTGACGGGCTGGGAGTCAGAGATGGGGATGCAGTTGGGCTCGACGTTGGTGTCGGCACTAGTGAAGCCGAGATGACGATATCATCGACGCCAATAAACGCATCGACGCCTGTCGCGTCGGTTGTCATAATTCGTAACTGGACCTGCGCTTGATCCTCGACACTCGCCGGCAAGGTGACATTGATAGACGTGGTCCCACCGTTATTGGCATTGGCAACATAAGCTGCGGCAACGTTCGTAAAATTCCCGTTGGTGCCGGTTCGGTAGTGTAAGGCGACTTGTTGAGTCGCATTCGAAGGTGTGTCAATGTCACGCAAATTGTACGAGACCCTGACATTCTGCACACCTATCGTATTTAGATGGATTAGCAGAAAGGGGGCATCGGCCGTGCCTGACCCTTGCAAAGCAACGACCGGATTAGCTATCTCAAATTCAGTCAGGCCCCCGGCTGAGACGAAGCCGGGAACGGTTTCATTGGCATTGACATTAATGGGCGTGTTAGTACCGTCGGCCAGCACGGTGCGTGGGTCTACGCCCGGCGTATCGGTCAGTCCGTCTCCCCGGTAGCCAACGATACTTGGCACGCCAGACCAATCGTCATCGACAGTGATGAGGTTGGTATTCGTCCAATTTTGGGTCAAGGGCCCATTTGCCAAGTTGTGGTAGGTATTGTTGCGCAGCGGAATGGCGGCGTGGCGGCTCGGCTCAGGTGGTGAGCCCTGATTTTCTTCGGCCTGAGCGCCATGTCCGGGAAATGCCTCTGCCAAAAGAAGAACTAGCAGTAGGACCAGGCAAAAGTAAGACCATCGGCAGCCTCTCCTCATGGGTGCAGCCTCCCTGAGGCAAGTATGCCTGATGGGCTCTTACATCTCTCAGTAAAATTGATATACGAAAGGCTTGGGCTAGCTGTAGGCTAAACTATCACGAACGCTGATCAAGGTGGCGCTGCGGGCCGGTACGATTGAGGCCACAACCGAAATAACAATAATAATCATCAACCAGGCAGCGACCGCTGCATAACTGTATTGGTAATCTAAATTGGCATCAAACATGGCTTGTCCCAGCAGCTGAGCCACCCAACCCGCCAGTAAGAAGGAGAGCGGTACAGAGACCAGCCAGCTAAAAATTCCTTGCAGGACGCCTTCCATCATCATCATGCCCATAATTGTCGCAGAGCGAGCCCCAATCGCCCTCATAACCCCAATCTCACGGGTGCGCTCGACCACGGAGATGGAAAGCGATCCCATCAGGCCGATACCCCCAACCGCGGCGACAATGATGGCCAAAGCCAGCAGCATGGTCGTCGTGATGCTAAATTGATTATCGGCATTGACCCGGTCTTCATTGGCAGTCTGGTTGAACAGAATATCGATATTGCGCTTACTGTACAGGTCACTTAACTGGGTGCGGACCGCATCAGTGTAAGCAGCATTATGGAAACGCGTGCGCACCCGCAGTTGGGTGCCTTCGTTGTGTTTCTTGGTGGCTTCGAACACGGCTTTGGCCGG
>JBFGLD010000373.1:0-6023 GCA_041576335.1 Anaerolineae bacterium
AGGCCGTCTAACTGCTGCGTCACGATTTGACGAATAACGGGGCCACTCCTATCCTCGTAGACCCCGCTCGAACTTCGATCGCTGATGGTCAGGATGCCAACTCTGCTCTGCATGGGAAAGCTCGGTCAATTTATGGAGTCACGTTAAGGCTATCAATCAATGTTTGCCAGGGGCCGTGAATACCATCTTCGGTCACGCCGTAGTATACGTGCAGGGTGTTATCGGGGCCGCGCTGCACTAAATCAAAGCGGGTCTGGTCACCCCGACTATATTTCTGCCACAAGCCTATATCGCCGTGCCATTCAACTTTATTCACATCGACTGCATTTTTTTCGTGTTCGGTCAGCGCATATTGCCACAGTTTTCGAGCCGACTGCCGGGTGACGTTGTGAACGACGTTACCGTTACGTAAATCGCGCAAGCTGTAATAATTTTTGCCCTTGCGCGTTTCGGTCAAAATAATTTCCACGCCGGTCTTCGGCTCAGGCAGGACGCCACTTTTGAGCGCTTTATCACTTTTTGCCTCAACCTGCGGCTGAGGCTCGTCCGTCGGTACGAGCTCTTCCCTGGCCGGCAAGCTGCGCTTGACCAGGGCCACAATCTCGTCTCGGACCGCCAGGTTGGATTCGGTTTCATCCCTGACATAAATCTTGTACTCGTCGATGACATAGGGAGGATCGTCACCAACTGGTACCGTGATTTGTAACACCTTTTTACCGTGTGTTCGAAATTCATCAATCTTAATGTCAAGGGGAGGCGTTATCTTTTTCTCTACCTCGTTGCGAATAGTCATGGTGGCTTCGACAGGTTTGGCAATACCGGCCACGCTCTTTTTGGGATTATCCGAAAGACCCACGTAAACGGTGCCACCGTTCGTATTCGCAAAGGCGCAGATGTCGCACAGCAGGGCGTAAAATCTACCGCCGCGGCGAGAGATCGACTCGTGAAAGGACTGCACGATATTCGTTCCCTGCTTACGGGCCGCGACTACGTGATCGAAAGGCGCCTGTGTGGCCCGGAAGGGACGCGTCCGCGAAAAATCGTTGCTCAAGAAGAGCGCCTTCAAAGCTTCGAAGCTTGGCTCGGGTAATTGGACCTCCGTCACGCGATCGGCGACTCCTAAGCGATTCTTGTCAACGGGGTCGCGGTCGAGCCGGTGGGCATCAGAGCCTTGAATGCAATGCATCCGGCGTGGATACTCCGGCTTTGAACCGTTAAAAAAGTTGGCGGTTGTTCGCCGCCGTTTGCTTTCAAGGTCGGTCACCTCGAGGGCGTGTAAATGAGAGTCCTGGGTGAAGGCAATTTTTGTTTGGCCTCCAAAATCGAAGCCCTGCATGGCCACACCGTGGGACGAATTGGCATGGGCCGCAATGGCGATTCCGCCGGCTTCATTAATAATGCGGTATGCTGTTAAGACATCAACCGTAGCCCCGACCTCAGTTGAACCTTCGTCGAGGCGGTGCTGTGGTACCCGCAAGCTTAGCAAAATGTGCTCTAATTCACGCAGCGTGGTCTCCGGCGGGAAAATACCCAAGATATGAAATCCGAGGGTTGCCGTTAATTCAAAGCCGGGCAGCAGCAGTATCTTGCCGAGCAGCTCGCGATATTCGGTTAAATTCTGCTGCTCTTCAGACCGAATGCGGTTGAGTTTTTCCAAGAACTCAAGTTCTTCGATTTCTTTGCGAAGCGCTTTGATTCCGGCAACCGTGTTATGGTCGGTAAAGGCAATTATGTCAAGCCCGCAACTCTCAGCCTTGCGTAAAATATCGAGTGGTGTAACGCCGGGTTCGAGGTAATCTCTTGAACCGGGGGTATGCAAATGTAGGTCTGCCCGATACCAATTCATCTTATCAGGATTGACTCGACGTTTTCGTGCCACAATCTATAATCCTCGTGCGTAAAAAATCTTTGGCGTTGTGTTTGTATGATTGGTTATCTCCTTCAATATTAAAGTTTTCATAATATTATTCAGTAACTTTTGAAAATTATACCATTTGCAAAGTTAAAGTGCAATCTTAATTTTTGACGGGTTTGCATTTTACTTGATGATCTCACTGCCATTGATAGATCGTTTATAACCGGCGCTGCGGATTTCGGCTGGACTGACTGTTCATGTCCTTATGTTGCAGGCCCTGCGATTGAATGATTTTCGGGCTTTAAGCAAAAACTTGAGAAACCAAGCAGAAAGTAGGTTACGAGAGCTCGAGTAGATTTTTGTCAGGCGTTTCGATAGGTAAATTGACTTGGGAAGAAAGATACTGGTTCTAATAATTGCGAGTTTTCTGGCTTTGAATTATTCTAAAGCTCCTCCTAAGAGCAAAACTTTTTGGGGATAGATGATGAAATTTGTGGCCGATCTTCATATTCACTCCCATTACTCCCGAGCGACCAGCAAGAATCTAAATTTTGATCACCTCAGCCAATGGGCCCAGCTAAAAGGCGTTCATGTCGTCGGCACGGGGGATATTGCCCATCCCGGCTGGCTGCAAGAGATGAAGGATAAGCTGGAACCGGCCGAAGAGGGCTTGTTCAAACTGAAGGATGAATTTGCCCAGGATATCCAGCGCCAGGTTCCTGCGGCCTGTCAGAACACCGTTCGGTTTGTCCTGGCCGGTGAGATTAGCAGCATCTACAAAAAGAACGACAAGGTCCGCAAAATCCATAACGTTATCTATGCGCCCACGCTGGAAGTGGTTGAGAAAATCCAGGCGGCCCTGGAAAAGATCGGCAACATCCGCTCCGATGGACGACCAATCTTGGGGCTGGACTCTCGCGATTTGCTGGAAATTATCCTAGACATCGACGCCCAAAACTATCTCATTCCGGCCCATATCTGGACGCCCTGGTTTTCGCTGCTTGGTTCAAAATCCGGCTTCGACTCCGTCGAGGAGTGCTTCGATGACCTGACGCCCCACATCTTCGCCCTGGAAACCGGCCTTTCTTCAGACCCACCGATGAACTGGCGCGTGTCGGCCCTGGATCGCTACACCCTGGTCTCCAACTCTGACGCCCACTCGCCCCAGAAACTGGCTCGCGAGGCCACCGTTTTCAACACCGAGCTCTCTTATCCGTCTATTTTTGAGGCACTCAAACGTGACGATCCCAACGCTTTTTTGGGTACGCTCGAATTCTTCCCCGAAGAGGGCAAATACCATGCCGATGGCCACCGCAAGTGTGGCATTCGCTGGGACCCCAAGACGACCCTTGAACATAACGGTATCTGTCCCGAGTGTGGCAAAGCGGTTACGGTTGGGGTGTTGCATCGGGTAGAGGTGCTGGCCGACCGGGCGGCAGGCGAAAAATCGGCCCGCCGTCACACCTTCCGCAGCCTTATCCCGCTGCCCGAAATTTTGGGCGAGGTCTACGGCGTTGGTCCCAATTCCAAAAAGGTGCAGCAAAGTTTTAAAACCCTGCTGGCCAAACTTGGCCCGGAACTGTTTATTTTGCAGGATGCAGCGCTGGATGAGATTGGGCAGGTTGGTGGTTCGCTGCTGGCCGAGGGCATTCGTCGCATGCGCAGCGGCGAGGTCAACATTGCCGCCGGGTATGATGGGGAGTTCGGCGTCATCAAGCTGTTCGACCTGCACGAGCGAACCACATTATCGCCTCAAATGAACTTGTTGGACCCGGCTAAAAAACCGCACCCTAAAAAAAAGCCCAAGGCTGACCCACCCGGCAAGCAAGACGAGCCCACCGATACCGGCCTGTGGCAGCAGCCCTCTTTGTTCACGGCCAAGCCGGCAGCCCAAGCGCCCTCCGTCCGACCTGGCCCTGATGACCTTTTGGCCAACCTCAATCCTCAACAGCGGGAGGCTGTCGGCTGCACCGCTGCCCCGCTGATCATAGTGGCCGGGCCTGGCACCGGAAAAACGCGCACGCTGACCTATCGCATTGCGCATCTTATTGCCAACAGAGGTGTTGCCCCGGAGAATATTCTGGCCATCACCTTTACCAACAAAGCCGCTGCAGAGATGGTCGACCGCCTGATTCGGCTGCTCGGAGCTGCCGTGGCAGGCCGGATTGTCATCAAAACCTTTCATGCATTTGGGGCGATGCTGCTGCGTGAGGCCGGTGAACCAGTTGGCCTGCCCTCCAATTTTGCCATTTGCCGCGACCAGGATCGGCAGTCTCTGCTCAAACAACGCTACCCCAATTTGAGCAGCCGCGAATTTCAGCAGTATCTTGAGGCAATTTCGGAGGCCAAGAACCGGCTGCTTGTACCGCAGGATGTCGACCCGGCGTTAACCGAAATTTATCAAACTTATCAGCAGGCCCTGCGACAGCAGCACCTGCTGGATTTTGATGACCTGATTTTCGAAGCCGTGCAGCTACTCGACAAGCAGCTCGACGTGCTGGCTCATTACCACCAGCGTTTTCGCTGGATTTCGGTCGACGAGTACCAGGATGTTAACGAGGCGCAATACCGGCTGCTACGGCTGGTGACCGGGCCGGAGACTAACCTGTGCGTCATCGGCGACCCGGACCAGGCGATTTACGGGTTTCGTGGGGCCAGTCGGGCCTACTTTCTGCAATTCAGCCGAGATTTCCCCACAGCGAAAACCATTCATCTCAGTCAAAATTATCGCTCCACCCAACTGATTTTGGATGCATCGAAACAGGTGATTGTGAAAAGCCCGGACACCCAGGCCCTCGATCTGCGATCGAATGTGGTTGATCCTATTAAACTGGAGATCTATCAGGCCTCTTCGGACAGAGCCGAGGCGGAGTACGTGGTCCATGAGATTGAGAAAAGGATTGGCGGGTTAAGCTATTTCTCTATTGACTCTTCACGTGTAACTGACGATGGTGAGACAGGCCGCACCTTCGCCGATTTTGCGGTTCTTTACCGGCTTGGAGCCCAGAGCCAACCTCTAATCGAAGCTTTTCAACGGTCAGGCATCCCTTATCAAAGCATCGGGCAAACACCGCTAGCTGCGCATAAGGATGTCAGAACGATTCTGGCTTGCCTATGGTTTCTCTATAATCCTGAAACAACCTTTCATTTACAGCAAATTACCTCAAAAAAACAGATGCAGAAAACTGTCTCTTTCTTGACCGGGTTAGAAGATGCAATGACCGCCCAGCCTGTATCTGCCTTGATCGAACAAATTCAGCAATTTTTCACCGATCAATCTTTGCTTAATTTCGATGAAAAAAGCAGTGAACGCTTCCAGCAGTTGAGGCTGCGGGCGATCCCTTATGAGACCCGCCTCAAGGATTTTCTGGAGTCGACCGTTCTCCACCAAGAGACTGATGCCTACGACCCCCGCGCCGACCGGGTAACGCTGATGACCCTGCATGCGGCCAAAGGGCTGGAGTTTCCGGTAGTTTACATTGTCGCATGTGAGGAGAGCCTGTTGCCTTACCAACGTGAGGAGCAACCGGTTGACATCGAAGAGGAACGCCGTCTTTTTTATGTAGGAATGACCCGCGCTCAGCAGAGATTGATTTTGACGCACACCAAAAGCAGGTATCTGTTTGGTCAGCAGATGAACAACCTTCCGTCTCGTTTTCTGGCGGATATTGAACAGGCGCTCAAAGAGATCAAGCAATCATCTTATCGAAAACCCGGCAGAGAAGCACCTGACAATATCCAGCTGAAATTATTTTAGGCGGCTCCTTGCTCGAGTTTGTACCATTCCGTTTTACCATAGCGGTTACGGTTGTCTTACACATCGAAACCCTAAGTAAGCCGGACCGAATTGTTTTGCCCTCGGCCACGCCTTTCCATCATAGACAATAATGTAGGCCCGTTCTTCATCTACCTCAGTCGCCGTCCACCAGTAGATCACTTGGGAGTGTACATTCCACAGCGGAGACTCTTTGTCAGGGGTCGTTTTGTAGGTAGCTTCAGTAATTTCTGCATCCCATACCCCACCGCTGTTCTGGCCGTGGCGAGCCATAGAACGCACGGCTTCATCCACCGTCGGCAATCGCCAAATCTGCTGTGGCACAGAGGCAAGGGTCAGGCCATCTTCGCCAAGATATTGGCATACCTGCTGGGCTTCATACCAGTTTATCCC
>JBFGLD010000374.1:0-6018 GCA_041576335.1 Anaerolineae bacterium
AGATTGTTTTTTAGAATTACCTTATGCTCGAAATCAAATTGACCGCTTGTCAACACCTCTAGCGCCGTCTGATCGTCCTCGATGACCTCTGCAGCATAAACCATGTAAGCTCTGGGCAAAGCGTCCTTGTTCCTATGAATTCTGATCGGCCCCTGGGCAAAGATGAGTTCATATTTTGCCTCGTTTTGTGGTTGCGTCCCGACAATATATTTAACATTCATCCAATCTACTAAAGGCCACTCCGGCGACCAAACCTGCCGGTGACTGGCTGAGCCTCCCTGGGCAAGATAGACCTCGGCAAAGTTTCGAAAAACCGGTAAATCGTATCCCTCAACGTGAAATACGCCATAAACAGCACCGTAATTTGGCCAGAATATCCCGTCGGGAGACATAACGCGAAATGGCTCTGTTTCGTATTTCAAAGCATCTAATAACTTGATTTTCGGAAAAATCTGGCTCTCAGGCATCGTCGTGTTGTATCCTCGCCCTAAGACGATTAATTCAACTAGGGTAACACTAATGAGTAACCATTCAAATCGGGATGGGCTCAGAATTTTTTTATGCACCAGCACAAAACCGGCAATTGTCAAAAAAATGACAATAATGGTTACGGTCGTTCGAGACTGCCTTAATGAGAAGATGGTGAAAAGCAGATGATAGCTAAAGGAGTCTGCTTGAAATTCGACGGTTGGGGCAACAACATATTTCCAAATTATGATGATGCCTAGAATTAAGAACGCAAGCAATAAGACAAAAGCCGAAGCTCCAAACGAGAATCGGTTCTCGTTGCCCCGTGACGAGATGTACCCTTTCAACATATCGAAGCCAAAACCTGCCAGTACTGCTCCGAGAAAAGTAAATATCCACTTAAGACGCGTGTTGTTAACTATTGAAAATATCGGTAAATGGCTAATTCCCTCGAATAGAGGCAATCTCAAGGCTATGGCCAGACACATTGCGGCCAAAATGGTGAGCACGGTTACCGAAAAATTTCTGCGCGCAGCCACGCTGGCGCCAACGGCGAGGGCTAAGGGTACCAGTCCAAAATACATGGATTGCTCTAAATAGTTCTGAAAATTAGCGAATGGCCACAGATAAGTTGCCCCTGCCGGATTACCGAAAAAATTGGGAAATATCAAGGTCACCAGCGTCGACAAATTCGGAAGCCACTCGGGCGAATAGAAAATCGTCGGGCCAATCCTGGCTCGGCTGGTTGTGGCGCTTTCCAGCAGCAGCTCAGTGAACGGTAGTAATTGAACTGCACTAATCAGAAAGCCAACTATGATGGCAACGGCGAAGCCCAAGAAAACTTGTCTCCTGACTGCACCAGAAGGATTAAACCAGAGTTTTGAGAATAGATACAGGCTGAATACAGTCAAAATGTGGAAGACGGTTTCGGGATGACCGCCGAGTATCGAAAGACCAACGCCGAGGCCAACGATGAGTGCCCAAAAATAGAGGCGTGATCGGTTGAAAAAATGTTCGCCAGCCCACATCACCAATGGCAGCCAAACCAGACTGCTCGCGTAAGCGTGGCCTGGCCCGACCATCAGGGCCCCCGAAAACGCAAAGGCAATGGCTGCTAGAATTGCGCCTTTTGGACTTATATTTGAGGCACGGCAGAATAAGAACGTAAATAGGCCCGCCGTAAGAATGTTAAAAATCACGCGGATGTTCGCCGTTTGCCCAGGGCTTAGCCAGAATAGCAGCAGGTTGGCCGGGTAAAATAGGCCTGGTTGAGCATTGGCCAACAGCGGCTGACCCGAGAAGAAATAGGGATTCCATAATGGAATTTTTCCCTGGTTTTGCATAGAATTGGCTGCTAACGTATGCCAGACATAGAATTGACTGAGATGGTCCCCCAATAATGGATTGTTGGGTCTTTTGAATCCGGGTGGCACCGCCTCGTACCAGAGTGGGTCTACGAACAAAATGTCGCCTGGGACCTGTACGTATCCAAGAAAGAATATTTCCCAGAAGAGAAGGACGACTCCCAAGCCCAAAATCACGATAACTTGGATTATCACAGGTAGATGCGGTTTTTTGGATAGTCGATTATGGTTATCTGGCAAATATTTTCTCAACGATACGGGTTGACCTGTCGCCACTGCGCCGGTATGTAGACAAGCCCGTACATTTCTTTGGAACCGGCTTGCTGCTGAACTATAAAATTAAAAGCCCGATCGCAAAAATCGTAGGTCACGGTATGCGTGCTATCGAACACACCTACCGTAACGAAATAGGTCCCGCTGAGGAGTGGCAAAAAACTGATGTCATATTCCAGCGCGCCGCAGCCTTCAATATAATCGATAATATAGTTGGCAACGTCGGTATTAGGCCCGTTAATCTGGATGTCGTCGCTTCGATGAATCGCCAACCCAAAAATTGGTCGCTCGACGCGCTGGCGGGCGATATAATTTATGCGGATGATAGCCGGTTGGCCGGTTTCTAAAACCGTTACCGGTTTATTCTCGCCGTTAAAAAATTCAACGTGTGTGATTTCTACAGTTTTGTTGCCCGAACCGGATGTCTCGGTTTTGTCCTTGCCGGAAAGACTCGCTTGGTGGTCGGCCAAATATGCTTGAACGACCTCGTCTGGCTTGCCTATTTGCTCAATTCTGCCTTTTTTCATCCTAACAACACGGTCGCTCATGGCGCGGATAACATTCATATTGTGCGAGACCAGGATGACCGTTGCCCCCCGATGACGCGTCTCGTGAATTTTCTCGATGCATTTTCTCTGAAAAGACTCATCGCCGACAGCCAACACTTCATCAACAACCAGGATATCAGGATTAACGTGGATGGCCAGGGCAAACCCTAAGCGCACAAACATGCCAGAAGAGTAATGGCGAACCGGAACGTCAATAAATCGGCCAATATCGGCAAACTCGATAATATCTTGCAGCCGCTGGCCAACTTCCGCGCGAGACATACCCGCCATCGATCCACTCAGGTAGATGTTTTCACGGCCGGTCAAGTCTAGGTGAAAACCGGCGCCAAGTTCCAGAAGCGCTGCAACCCGGCCGTTGATGTAGATCGTACCGTGCGTGGGCCGGATAATATTAGCCAGTAGTTTCAGTAGAGTACTTTTGCCGGCCCCATTCGAGCCGATCAAACTGACTGTTTCCCCCTGATAGACTTCAAGGTCAATGTCTTTGAGCACCCAGAAATATCTTTCCTGTGGTGCTCCGGATGGTTCATGCCGGCTAAACAGCTTTAACAAGCCTTCCTGCCAGGAACGAGGCCGGCTTTGTGCCAGCGAAAACATTTTTGAAATATTCTCGAGTCGAAGCGCTACTGTCACCGATTCTCCTAAGAGCTCATGACGTCACCTTGGCCGGGCGCTGTCGAGCTAATATTACCTGCCAAACGTTTCCTGTAAATCGTCGAGCCAATCCCGAATGCAGCGCTCCAGCCGCGGACGTTCAAAATGTTTTAAGCGCTCGCGCTGCTTATAGATGATTTTCTGATGAAGCGATGGATCGGTTACAACCAGGTTGATTAATTCGCTAATCAGCTCATATCGCTTTTCCATCACCAGAATTCCGGCATCGCCCATTGTTTCAGGCACTGCCGCCGCAGCGTAGGCGATCACAGGTACGTCAAAATGCATGCTTTCAAGCAGCGGTACCCCAAACCCCTCGTGCTCGCTCATACTCACATAAACCGAAGCCGCTTTGTAATAGGCGGTAAAACCATCCTTCAATTCCAAATGTCCTGCGAAATGAACATCGTTGGCCACGCCCAACTCCTGGGCCAGTATTTCGAGCAGGACCTTGTATTTAGGGCTGGCCGAGCCAACCAGCAATAGGCGAGCGCGGGGTGTGATCAAATGCTGATAGTAGGCCAACAACCTGACCAGATCATCATCTCTTTTGTTAGGTACGATTCTGCCGATGAACAAAATATTGACATAGTCGTCATTCAGCGCATCCAGGATTTGACGTTCTTTGGTCCGGTCTGACAACCCGTCCAAATTGCTCAAATCGAGCAGATAAGGCACTGTGCGTACTTTTTCAAAGCCAAGCGCTCGGAGTTCTTGACTGTTATAATCGGACACGCCGACGGCATAGGAAGACATAAGGCTTAATGATTTGATATCTGCTCTCGCCTGTTGCAGGTGTTGATAAACCTGCGTATTTTCAAATTCGAAAAAATGATGTGGCGTAATATTGTGGTAGAGCAGCACCAATCGCTCGGGCCAATTTACAAGAAATCGGGTCAGTTCGGAGGCGCTGCCGTAATGGTAAATAAGGACATTATTGTCGCGATGGTCGTAGGCTCGATAAGGTTTGCAATACCGTGAAACACGGCGATCGGAGTGACCGACATAGATCTCCGAGGTATAGCCCCACGCCCGAAACAGCTTCATCAAATTAATGGCGTGATTAGATATGGCATCGCCGTACCCTAATGATGGCGAAAATTGGTGAATCGCAATCGGCTTATTACTCATCGTGCCGTTTAAGCTCATTGCCGACCAGTTGGGCTTCGAGTTTTTGAATTTTAGCTTCGAGCTGGACTATTTTCTGAGTCAGCATTTCGATGTGAGCGTGATCGCCGGCGATCGCCTGAGCCACACTCTCGTTGAATGAAATCTGCTTTTGCCCTAACATGTTGACATAGTAAATAACCAAATTATGGGCCTGCTGCTTTAGCCAATAAAACATCCTCCGCCATAAAGGCTGGCTGGTTGGAATTTGGAAAGGTTTGACCCTAATGTTAGCTTTGTAAACATGCATCAGTTCTAGATTTAAGCGGGTCATTTGCTCGTTCAGCGGAATGGGGCGGGTCAACGCCTCAAAATCAATTGAGCGGTCGGCGGCATATTGACGGCGCTGCGCGATGCTTTGATCGATCACCCGTTCAATTTCAGCCACATCAAGATTAGATGCGCTAATCCGAAACAAACTTGCCTTCTTGCTCATCCACGGCCTCGGTATTTGTACGATTAGCTTGGCGCTGCAATAATCCGGTAAGCTGCTGATCGAGCAGGGCGATGTCATCGTGGAGGGTTGAAATGAGCCCCGTCTGAACCTCCAGCAGCGCTATAAGCCTATCATTAATCCTGTTCTGTTCGCTCAATAAGTGGCGCTCTATCCACTTAGCGGCAATCATACTCCACACATAACGAAATTTTTCGATGAGAAAGCCAACGACCGAGATGTTTGACCTGAATAGTAACTCGCGCGCATGCCAATCTTGCCCCACATCCCGACCGTAGACTCCGTACCAATCCTTGGGATCGATCAAAGAAGCTAGCGAGCCATTCCGCAGATCGGCCAGGCCCCGCAGGATAACGTTCGCGTCCGTTTCGTCACCGGCGTGACAGCTGTCGACTGTAAAATTTAATTCACCTTTGGCAATGTCGAAGGCTAAAGCCATACAGGCGTGGCGAAGGGCTTTAAACTCATTCAACGAAACCCAATTCTTCAAATATTCTATTTCAGCAGGCACAAAGTGGTCATGAAACCAGGCCCCGCCCCTATGCTTTAAGATAAATAACAGTCTGCTTCGATGAAATTGGTAGTAAACCTCGTAACTATCTTTTTTTAGAGAGGCGGCTACGTAGTGGCGCAGCACGGCGCGGGGGTAATACATGACCTTATAGCCTGCCTGTCTCGCTCGAAAGCAGTAATCAGTATCCTCCAGATAGAAGTAATAGTTTTCATCGAGGAGCCCAACGGTTTCCAGCAACTCGCGACGAATGGCAAAAGCGGCCCCAACCACGGCCGGCATTTCTTCAGTGGTATCATATTGCCCTTCGTCCGCTTCGTCGGCGCCGCGCAAACTTGGAAATTGCCTAGCTGCGTCGAATATCACCCCAGCATGCCAGATCTTGTCCCCTGACCAATTGAAAATTTTGCAGCCCCCGACACCCACCCTGTCGTCGGCGAGCATACCACCAATCAGTTCAGCTAACCAATTGGCGTCGACCAGCGTATCCTGATTAAGTGGTACTAAAAATTCACCCAAGGCCGTGGTCAACCCCACATTGATACCTGCCGCAAAGCC
>JBFGLD010000375.1:0-5999 GCA_041576335.1 Anaerolineae bacterium
CAGCCATCCCCGGCAAAAGCGACGACGATTTGGTCCGGCCGCACTATTTTAGCCGCAATGGCCGCCGGAACGCCATAGCCCATCGCGCCGCTGATCGGGGCCAGCTGCGTTCGCGGCAGCGAAAACTGGTAAAAACGATGGCACGAGGCGGTGTAGCTGCCCGCTCCGTTGGTCACAATCGCGTTTGCCGGGAGCCGCTCCCGAAGATAGGCCAGGATCTCGCCTAAATTCAGATTGTCCGGTGTCGGAACCGGCTTGATGAACTCGAGATAATCCCGCCGGCCGGCCGCAGCCCAGTCCGCCCATTTCGCACCGTCGACCGCGGGCAGGGCCTTGGCCGCGGCAGCAAATTCGGGCATGGATGCATTGATGGGCAAATCGGCCTGGTAAATACGACCCAGTTCAGCCGGGTCGGGGTAGACATGAATTAGCTTAGGCTTTGGGCGAGGAATGTCGAGCAGCCGGTAGCTGTCGGTGGTTCGTTCATCCGGCCTGGCTCCGACCACCAGCAGCAGATCGCAAGCTTCGACACGCCGGATGAGGGCGGGGTTAACGCCGACGCCCAAAAACCCCAGATAATGCTCGGCGCGGTTATCCACCAGGTCTTGAGATCGGAAAGCGGTCAGCGTCGGAAGATGGTTGGCCCGGGCAAAGGCCCGAATGTCTAGAGCCGCCTCCGGTGTCCAACCCCCCAGGCCAACCATCATCAAAGGACGTTCGGCGTTGGCCAGCATAGTGTGCAAGGCCTGCATATTTTCAGGTAGGGGATAGGCTTTGGCCTGCCGGTAGGGAGCTGCATCCGGCAGCTGGGCCCGCTCGGCCAACATATCTTCGGGTAAGGCCAATACCACCGGCCCCGGCCGTCCGGAAGTGGCCAGATGAAAAGCCCGGCTGACGTATTCGGGGATGCGCCGAATATCATCAATCTGTCCGGCCCATTTGGCGATGTGACTATACATGGACCGATAGTCAATCTCCTGGAAGGCATCGCGGCCGAGATGATCTCGAGGCACCTGGCCCACAAATAGGATCAATGGGGTTGAGTCCTGGGCGGCAGTGTGCACGCCGATGCTGGCATTGGTTGCGCCCGGCCCCCGGCTAACCAGGCAAATCCCGGGCCGGCCCGTCAACTTGCCATAAGCTTCGGCGGCATAGGCCGCGCCGCCTTCGTGCCGGCAGGTAATCAGTTGAATGAACGATGTAATATCATACAGGGCGTCAAGCAAGGGCAGGTAGCTCTCACCCGGCACGCAGAAGGCCGTATCGGCCCCGTGGATTTTTAGTTGATCGGCCAAAATTTGGCCGCCGGTACGATCGACCGTATCGATTAGGCTCACTGGGAGGCCTCAAGCACCTTACGCACTTTATGGGCCAAGGCGCTCGGCTTGAACGGTTTTTGGAGAAAGGCCGTATTTGAGTCTAATATCCGGTACTGAACCATGGTGTCGTCGGCGTAACCCGACATGTAAATTACCTTCATCTCGGGACGCAAGGGAGCTAACTGCTCTACCAGTTCTCGTCCGCTCATGCCCTGCGGCATTACTACATCCGTCACTAACAGATGGATGGGACCGGCATGCCGCCGGCTAACCTGCAGGGCCTCATCGCCGTAACTCGCTTCTAACACATTGTAGCCATCATCGACCAGAAAATTACGTATTAACTCGCGTACTTCTTTTTGATCTTCCACCAGCAGAATAGTCTCCTGGCCGTGAGAAGGAGGCTCAAAAACCACCAGTTTTTCGCTTGTTTCCGGCACCTCCTCAACCTGTGGCAGATACACTCTAAAGGTCGTCCCTTTGTCCGGCTGGCTAAAAACCGAAATGTGGCCGCCACTCTGTTTGACAATCCCGTATACAGTGGCCAAACCCAAACCTGTGCCCTTATCGACCTCTTTGGTGGTAAAGAAAGGTTCAAATATGTGGGGTTGGATTTCCTCGTCGATGCCGATGCCGGTGTCACTGACCGTAAGCATGACGTACGGGCCGGCCTGCAGATCAAAGTATTGCCGCACATAAACCTCATCCAGGTAGATATTAGTCGTTTTAATAGTAAGCCGGCCGCCTTGCGGCATCGCATCGCGGGCATTGACCACAAGATTCATGACAACCTGTTCGATTTGGCCCGGATCAGCTTTAACTGACTTAAGGTGCGATTCGAGGTAAACAACAAACTCAATATTTTCATCCACTAAGCGTCGCAGCATCTTCTCCATATCGGCCACAATCCGGTTAAGATTTAGTACGTTGGGTTGAAAAACTTGTTTACGGCTAAAAGCCAAAAGCTGGCGGGTCAGGGAAGCAGCACGTTCACCCGCTTTCTTGATCTCTTCTATATAGCGGTTGGCTGTATCCTGGTCACCCAGGCGGCGCTGCAATAATAACTCACTATAGCCGATGATTACGAGCAACAGATTATTGAAATCATGGGCCACACCGCCGGCTAACCGGCCGACAGCCTCCATTTTTTGTGATTGGAGAAGCTGATCTTCCAGGCGTTTGCGCTCGGTAATATCGCTCACCACCCCGTAGACGATCAGCGATGAATTATCAAGGCGCTGCACTCTAATACTATCCCGCACCCAAATTGTCCGGCCGTCGGCGCGGATCATCCGATATTCCACCTCGCTGTTCTCTCCCTGGGTAAATCGATTCACCTGTTCGGCCGCAGTCACCCTGTCGTCCGGATGGATTACGGATGAAGGCCAAAACCGCCAATTGGTGGCAAAATTTTCGCGGGGGTAACCGGTTAAATCTTCGACGTTTGGGGAAACATAGAGATTGATATGTTCTCCGGCTTTGGTAATCTCCGTCACATAAATGTGATCGCTGATAGAAGCGATGACCTGCCGGAAGCGCTCCTCGCTGGCCTGCAGCGCCTCCTCTGTCTGTTTGCGTTCGGTGACGTCGCGCAGAGTCAAAAGCACAGCCTTGCCCTGCTCCCAAGGAATTAAGTTGGCCGTCAAATCCATAGGGCACAAGGAGCCATCGGCTCGAAGAAATTCCTGCGCCTCAAAAACCGCGCCGTGCACACGGAGCTTTTCTATCATGGCCTTATCCGATAGTTTGGGGTCGGGTGGGAAGAGGATCGAGAAATGCTGACCAATCAAATCCGCGCTGTGGTATCCCAAAATTCGATGCGTCCCCCGGTTGACATTGAGAATTCGACCATTGGTGCCATTGACAATGACAAAAACATCCAAAGACTCATTAAAAACGATTCTGAGTTTTTCTTCGGACTCACGAAGCGCAGCTTGCTCACGCACGAGTTGGGCCCGGTAGAACGCATTTTCTAGCACGGATGGCAGTTTGTACAGGTAACCGGTATTTTTGATTACAAAATCTGCAGCACCTAACTTGAGTGCGTGTGACACCATATCTTCATTACCGTGCCCCGTAACCAGAACAACAGGAAGGTTCAGTTGATGGACGTGGCGTACTTCTTTCAACACCTCCAACCCATTCATACCGGGTAAGCGATAATCTAACATTAACAAATCGTAACCATTCTCGCCCGCATCACCGTTTAGAATTCGTTGGAAAAGTTCAGAGGCCGTATTAACAACGTCAAGTTGAATATAGGGGGCCGAGCGGGCCAAGTGACGGTAGGTGAGGTCAATGTCGCTGGCATTATGTTCTGCATAGAGTACGCGTAATGGCCGCATGTGACGGGCTACTTCAGCCCGGTAACGTTGCAGCGCATTATCGAGTGTTGTCGGCAGCCGGGCCAAGTAGTCATCCCGCTTGACAATATAATCGTCAGCCCCAGCTTTTAGCACGGCCACGGCAGTTTCTTCATCACCGGCTCCGGTGATAATGACAACGGCCAGGGGTAAGGCAGCACTGCGAATGTGGGTAAGTACGTCTAACCCGCTTGCATCGGGCAAACGCATGTCACAAAGAACGATCTCATAATCGAGCGTTTGGTCTGGGTTGAGTCGAGCCAGAGCATCCCGCCGGGTTGTAACAATTTCCAGGTTGATATGGGGAGCAACTTTGCCCAGTTCACGGCGGGTGAGGTCGGCGTCGTAGGGATCGTCTTCTACATACAGGATGTTCATGGATTACCTCGGTGGGGTATTCAAATCAGTCCAATACAGATTAATCTGAGCGGCAACTTCCATAAATCTATCGAAGCTGACAGGCTTGGTGATGTAAGAGTTGACACCTAACTGATAGGCTGTCTGAATATCGCGCTCTTCGGTTGATGTCGTCAGCACAACGACCGGAATAGTACAAAATTGGGGATGGCTTTTGAGACGACGTAAAACTTCTAATCCATCTACTTTAGGTAATTTGAGATCAAGCAAGATCAATCCTGGCGGCGAGGCGCCATTTTCCCAGTTTTTCAGGTGAGCCAAAGCCTCTTCGCCGTCACGGGCCACGTCGATCGGATTGTTCAGCTTGTGTTTGGCAAAAGCCCGCTGCGTCAGATCGACATCCATCGGATTATCTTCAACCAGCAGAATCGCGCGAACCATGTGACTCATCAATACCTCCCCAGCTCTAAATAGAAGGTCGCGCCCTCTCCGGGAACGCTCTCTGCCCAAACTCGCCCCCCCATCCGCTGAACGGCTTTACGTACAATGGCCAGGCCAACACCGGTACCTGGAAAATCTTCGGTTCGATGTAGACGTTGAAAAATTTCAAAGACGCGTTCTTGATATTTCATATCAAAACCAATGCCGTTATCACGAACCCACAAGGTACAAACATCCTCACCCTCACAACATCCAATTTCCAGACGCGGCTCGGGCACGTCGCGCGTAAACTTGAGGGCGTTATCAAGGAGATTTCGTAAGGCCTGAGCCAGACCATCGGCGTCGGCCGACACGGCTTTGCACGAAACGTCGACCGCCAACTCAATGCGACGCTGACTGACCTCGCCGGCGCGTTCGGCAATCAGCGCCTCTACCAGAGTCGAGGGGTTTATACGTCCTGCTGTAAAATGGCGACGCTCCATCCGTGAATAAGCCAGCAAATCGTCAATCAACTGATGCATTTGGGTGGTGGCTTGACGAATGGTATGCAGAAAAGTCCGGGCTTCGTCGTTCAGTTGGCCAGCATAATCTTCAAGCAGCAAACGGCTGTACCCATCGATACCGCGCAGGGGAGCCTTCAGATCATGCGAAACAGAGTAGGCAAAGGTTTCAAGTTCTTTATTTTTGGCCTCAAGTTCGGACGTGCGTTTAGCCACACGCTGCTCCAGTTCAGCATTGAGTATGCGAATTTCCTCCTCTGCTTGCCTGCGCTCGGTAATGTCTCGGCCAACGGCTTGAATTTCGACCAGCTGCCCGCCCTCGTCAAAGATAGCGCGATCCGTCCATTGCAGCCAGCGAACGCTGCCATCAGATCGTACCTCCCGGCGCTCATTGGTTTCAACCGGATTAGCCGGCGTTAGTCTCGTAATTTTTTCGCGCTGCGCCTGCCGCTCCTCTTCGGGGAAAAAAGGCAGGAAGGCGGTGCCCACCAATTGTTCACGTGGCTGCTCAAAATACCGGCAAAATGCCTCGTTGACAAACACTATCGTTCCGTCCGGTTTGTGGCGAGCAATAAGCTCCGTTTGATCTTCGACTATAGCCCGGTAATTGGCCTCGCTGGCTCGCAGCGCCGCTTCGGCTCGCTTAAGCACGGTGACGTCGTGATTGACCGCCACCGACCCGATGGGGTCGCCGGCGCTATTTTTTAGGAGAGAGATGGAAGTCAATATATCGATCTTGGCTTCGTCTTTACGCGTTTGAACCACTTCTCCCTGCCAATAACCTTTTTTCAGAAGTTGTCTGACATTTTGTTCACGTTGACGGCCACGGTATTCTGTCTGGACAATCTCGGCGATCGGTTTGCCGATGACCTCGTCAAGGCGCCACCCATAAATTCTTTCGGCAGCTTTGTTCCAACTCTGAATAGCAAAATCCATATCGGTAGAAATAATTGCGTCAGATACGTTCTCTAACAGCGTTGCTTGATAGCGTAGTTTCTCTTCACTTCGCTTCCGTTCAG
>JBFGLD010000376.1:0-5993 GCA_041576335.1 Anaerolineae bacterium
GGCGATCAACACTTGGGAGGGTTTTGTTTTTGCAAATTTGAGTTCTGAGCCTGCGCCTCTTACCGAGGCCTTTGCGCCGCTCGCCGGGAAATTTTCGTCGTGGGATATGCCGAAACTACGGTCAGCCCACCGCATTGATTATGAAGTACAAGCCAATTGGAAATTGATTGTCGAAAACTACTCCGAATGTTACCACTGCCCCCTGATCCATCCTGAACTGGTCCGGCGCACCGATTACCTGAGCGGTATCAACGACCTCTACGAAGGGGCTTTCTTGGGCGGCTATATGAATATGCTCGAAACCAGCGCAAGCATGACCCTGAGCGGCGAGGCCAGCAGCCGGCCCATAGGCAGCGTTTCCGGAGAAGATTTGAGCCGGGTCTACTACTATTCCATTTTCCCGAATATACTCTTGAGCCTGCATCCCGACTACGTTATGGTCCACCGGCTGATGCCGCAAACGCCGGCCCGAACCACGGTAATCTGTGAATGGCTTTTCGACCCCGAGGTGATGACCCGACCTAATTTCAGCCCTGACGACGCCGTCGAGTTTTGGGATATTACCAATCGACAGGATTGGCAAGCCTGTGAATGGAGCCAGATGGGCGTAAGTTCCCGGGCTTATATCCCCGGCCCCTATTCCGGCCGAGAGGGCCTATTGGCCGCGTTTGATGAAGAGGTACTGCGCACCCTGGGGCACAGTCCAGGTACTTAGGCCCGACGACAACGGCAGCAAAATTACGAAAATCGAACACTTTTTTATGCACCAAAAGAAATGGGTAAATATCCGCTTTTAATCCGGTGTCGCCGTAGCCGTGGGGGTGTCGGTCGGCGATTGGGGCGTAGAGGTAGCGGTTGGCGGCTCGGGTGACGGCGTGTTGGTTGGCGTGGCGGTCGGGGGCATGGGTGTCGGCGTAGCGGTTGGCGGCTCGGGTGTCGGCGTATCGGTCGGTATTGTCGCAGGTGCGGTCGGGGTGTTAGTCGGCGGCAGGGTCGTCGCGGTCTGAGTTGGTGGTACAGGCGTGGCTGTAGGTGGTTGGGGGGTGGCTGTTGGCGTATTGGTGGAAGGTTCGAGCGTAGGTGTTCCAGCCGGCGTCATAACCGTGGCTGCAGGCGTTGTACTCGGAGGTTTAGGCGTCGCCGTATTGGTTGCAAGTATGGGTGTTGGCGTTCTGGTCGGCGGTACAGGCGTCGCCGGCGGCGTGGCGGTCGGGGGTTTAGGCGTGTTGGTGGGAGGTTTGGGTGTCGCCGTCGCGGTTGGCGGCACGGGGGTGGGCGTATCGGTAGGCATCGGCGTTGGTGAAGGCGGCGGGGCGACAGCTTGCCACTCTTGGCAGTCTGCCTTGCCGAAATTGCTGCTCAAGATTGATAAGTCTTGAACATTGACGCTGCCGTCCGCGTTGATATCCGCCCGAACGTCCATTAGCGGTATGGTGGAAGCACTCAGGCCAAAATTGCCCCCAAGTAGGGCAGCATCGTCGATGTCGACCGCACCATCATCGTTTATATCGCCGCCCGTCAGGGTGACTGACACCAGGCTGGTCATCTGATCCTCACTTACGGTGACCGCGGCACAACTCGGCAGATGCATGCGTGCATCGACCCTGAGAAAATACTCGCCACTCTCCAAGCCATTGATCTCAAAATGCCCACTGCCGTTGGTTAGCACTCTCCTCTCAATCGGCCGTTCGGCGATTATCGTAATACCTGAATGATCAAATCGGCCCGGGTATTTCGCGTTTCCTTTAATACCCCATAAACTTCCAGGATCCGGGTCCCCCGAAGCCGAAATAGGGAGTTCGAATCCATCCCGGTTCGCAGCAAGGGGCTGACAAAAAACCGACATATCGCCCGGTGCCACAACATTGAAACTTAGCGTGGCCACGAGCCCGTCGCCGGAGACCGGTGGCGCGGGATTTTTCTGGGTAATTGCCCCAAACCATGTACCCGCGGCGGGATTGATCTGGTTAAATCCGACCAGCGGATCGTCGAAGAAATCACCAAACCGGATCTCTTGAAATTGAAGAACGGCCGGATCAACCGTACAGTTAAGCTGCAGGCCGTAAAGACTCGACGCATCGCGGATGGTTAGCCTCACGTCCAACGTATCTCCGGGTTGGGCATCATTTTCAGCAGGCTCAATTTCAAGAGAGGTATCGGCCGGCTGGGGCGTAGGTGAGGGTGTCGGCGTCGGGGTTGGGCTGGGGGTTGGCGGCAGCAGCGTGGGGGGTAGTGAGGGCGGTAACGCTCCGGACCCGAATTCAAAAGCACCGATATCGACGCTGCTGCCTTGCGGCCGCAGCCCACCGACGTGGTCTGTCGTAATGCCGGATCCATCGACGTTCGTACCGCCGTCGATAGCCGGGGAATCGGCCCGAAGCGAATAGTCATTAGCGTCTGGATTGTTGAAGTTGGCTTCTGAAATGTTTCGGCTTATGAAATTGTGTGAAACTTTTACATTTTGGTTCCCACCAGTTTCGATATCAGCTTCCATCCCGGCCGTACTTTATCGCCCGGGATTGATAATAATATTATTTTGAATACGAGTATCAGAGTTCTTGGGGAAGCCGAACCTGATGCCATAGGCACTGGGATTGACGATAGTGTTGTAGACAATATCGACCCGCTTGCCGCTGACCCCGGCATCTTTTAAGATCCAGATCCCGTCTCCCTGAGCATTGTCTTTTGCGCCCGTCTCAACAAAAACATTATTATGAATTTGAATATTCCCGTAAACATAGCTGCGGATGGCTTTACTACCGCTTTCACGCACAAAATTGTTTGAGATATTACATACACTGCCCCGACCGGCACCGATGCTGCTGCGTTGGAAAAGTTGGATGCCAACGCTGTCCTGGTGGATTCGGTTATGAGCTATTGTACAATCCCTGGCGGCCGAACTGACCTGAATACCGTCCCAGCCTGTGTTTTCAACAATGTTACTGTACACTTGAACGCCTTCGAGCCGGGGCTCGAAAACGGTTTCGATACCGCCGGCGCACTGAAGCATTTTGCCCTGGGAATAAGAAGTCCCGCCGATGTAGAAACCCTCCGTGCCAATGTTGTGGAGGTAGTTATGATGAAAGACGGAATCATATTGAACAAAGGTGTCGCGATTAACCACATCGTCCAGGTCTCCTGTGAGATGACCATCTCCGTCGTAATCGTAGTTGTTGCCTGAACCATCCGAGCAAACCCCATTCGTTTTGGTCGTGATCCCGGCTGCGCTCGTGTTGGTAACCTCAATGTGATCTACTTCAAAGTTGCTGCTTTTGAAATTAATATTAAGGCCTGCCGTGTAATAGACACCGGCTACCTTAATGCCGTAAGTGATGTTAGGAACACCCGTACCAGTCAGGCGAAAGTAACGGCTATTCTGGATCCGAAAAGCAAAATCAGATGTTTGGTTGAAAACAACCTGTCCGCCATAATTTGTAAAGATAATGGGTGTTTCGGGCTTGCCTTCGAAATTTTGCAGTGTCAACGTATTTCGATACCCGGCGGTGATACAAACGGTATCACCCGGTCGAACTGCTTTGAAGTTACTTCGGTTATCTGCCGTAGAGATATTCGGGCCAATAGTATGATCGCACTTAACCGCACTTGCCGACGTCAATAAAGTTTGAAAGCCATTCGATCCTAAATTTGCTGCCTGGCTAGCCTGGAAATCATATTTTAGTAACTGAAAAACAATAAACAGAAAGATCGCCAACCGAAGAATCGATTTCATAGGTTCGTCCTCGTAACTATCAAAATTAACTACTTTATCCTGGTCATTGTATAAAACTGCCATAATGAGCAGAAAACTGGAGAGCGGGCCGCCCGGGTTTCGCACAGCGCCTGGCAGGCAGCAATTTCCTTCTTCATGAGACCGTCTCCGTTTATCGGTGCGACTCGGGTTGCACCATTGCCTCATGTTTAAATGGAAAGCACATTTTCAATAGATATATTTAGTTTGCACGGGAGGTAAACCGATTGTAGCGGTCTCAATGCTGCTTCGAACCTAAAATCCCGGGGAAAAAATTGCGGACGTAGCAGAGCGTTTCTTTCGAAAGAAAGACGGTAAAAAGCCCTACATCCGGGAGGCGAGTTTTTCCTTTTTAACCTGCCATAAGAAGACCTCATCATATACAATGATAACCTGGTAATCAAGCATTTTTTCGCCACTTTTTCGAGATCGGGGGGGAGGTTGCACTTTATGTTTACATCGTGTAGAATTGAGGTTGTGGCGTGTCTTCAGCCAGACAATTACCCGGCGAACCTGAAACATATCGCCAATTTATGCGGATGACCATCCAAGAAGCCCTAGACCGTTATCTTAAGCAAGTGAAGCGCAGTAAGAGCCCACACACTGCCGCAGCTTATGGGCAGGGTCTGCAAGCCTTTGCCAGCTGCCTGGCTCAGAGTGACGCTGAGATCGACTTCGGCGAGGCGGACATCTCCTCCCTGTCACCAGGCTGGCTCGAGATTTTTCTAAACCAGCTCCACAAGCAGTCGGTTTCGACCGAGCGACTCTATACCACGGCGGTGGCAGGTTTTTACCGTTATGTGGCTGCCCAGGAGTGGGCTAAACTCAACCTATCTAGCCTCGACTTCGAAATGAGCCAGCGCCGCAGCCAGGGCAAACGTCTCCACATCTTCCCCGAGAACGATATTGAGAAACTTCTGAACTTTATGCAGAATGAAGTTACGCGACCGGTAAAAACACGTTCAAAAAAATTAACGCTGCTACGAGACACGGCCTTTCTGATTACCCTGGCCGATACCGGGCTACGAGTTTCGGAAGCGTGCGGCCTCCGGCGCGGTCACCTGGATTGGGACCGGAACCGGGCGATCATCATCGGCAAAGGGGATAAGCAGGCCATCGTCCGCTTCTCGGCGCGCGCCTTGCAATACCTCAAACACTATCTCGAAGCGCGCTTTGAGCTTGACCAGCATCAAGGACGGCAGGATATCTTGCCCATCTTCGCGCGACACGACAAAAAAGCCGGTAAACGAGTGCTGCCAATGTCGTCACGCACGGCCGAAAATATTGTGGCGCGCTACGTGGTCAAGGCTCTGGGCGCCGAAGCCCGCGGCACGATTACGCCTCACACTTTTCGGCACTACTTTGTGACCCGGGCTGCCCGCCACCAAGATATATTGCTGGCCCAGCATTTGGCCCGGCACGAAAGTATTAACACGACATCCGGCTATACCCATTTGACCGAAACCGAAATCGATGCTGCCTACGCAGCCGTCTTTGACGATCATCCACATTAGGCTTCCGCTGGTTTTCAGGAGATAATAATGAAACGTTATCAGAAATTTATCATCCCGCTCATTTTTGTGAATGCCCTTATTTTGTCAGGATGTGAAATCAACCGCTCCGGCGATGGCGGCGCTATCGGGCCTGTGACGGAGGCTACCCAGGTGCAGGTGCAGCCGCCATCGCCAACCGAACCCGCGCCAGGGCCAACGGTTCCCCCCGATATTTCTACCGAGGTTTTTCCGGCACCGGAGGCCCCGCCAGCTACCGAGGTTGAGCCGGGCAAGGTACTGGTTAAATTGAGCCCTCAAGTTGCGGTGCAGGCTCGCATTGCCGAGCTCGGGGCGGATAATGTTCCCGAAACTCAAGTCTCCACCCTCGATCAAGTGCTGCGAGAAATCGGGGCGAGCGATTTGGAACCCGTTATCGAACCGGTGAGCGAAGCCACCGGCGAGGACCTTGACAGCTTTTCGGCTCAGGCCGAACAAGTTGGCCAGCTTTTCAGCATCAGTTTTGCTCCCGGCAACGACCCTCAAGAGGTGGCAGACCGGCTGGCCCAAGATCCGGCGGTTGAATTTGCCGAGCCCAACTTTATTGCCGGCATCACGGCCGGCCCGGTGGACATCCCCGCCCTCCTGACGCCCAACGATCCCTACCTGAAATATCAATGGAACTTTGAACTCATAGGCATGCCGACCGCTTGGGACCGCGCAACCGGCCAGGGCGTGACCGTCGCCATCGTCGA
>JBFGLD010000377.1:0-5989 GCA_041576335.1 Anaerolineae bacterium
GACCCGCGACGACATCCCGCAGTAGATTGTCCATCAACTCAATCTTGTGGCCCGTGGTATTTGGCTAAGCTTTCGAGTTTTAGGCGGTAAATTGGCCTCCGACAAATTTTTGCATCGAAGGAATTATCCTGCCAATGTTTGAAGTTGTTTTTCTCGGCACCTCTGCCTCAGCGCCTTCCATTCATCGAGGACTTTCGGCTAATTTGGTGCTGTATCGGGAACATCGTTTTTTGATAGATTGCGGCGAAGGTACCCAACGTCAAATTTTGCAGAGTGGGCTGGGTTTCAAGCGCCTAGACAAAATATTGTTGACACATGGCCATCTCGATCATATTCTTGGTTTAGGGGGATTGGTTTCAACCTTAAGTCGTTGGGAAACGCTAAACGCTATCAAAATTTATGGCGGCCCGTCAACCTTGAGTCGGGTCAAGGATTTGTTATTAAAAGTTGTGCTTCGCAGCGATAAATCGTCATTAAAAGTCAAGTTTGTCTCTATCGAAGCGGGCCCGCTATTTGAAGATCAATCTTTTAAATTAAACGCTTTTTCGGTAACGCACCGAGGCGCTGATTGTTTTGGTTTTCTTTTCCAAGAAAAGTCACGTCGTCCTTTTTTGAATGATAAAGCCGAGGCGCTTGGTGTTCCTATCGGTCCAGGGCGACGCCAACTGGTTTCCGGCAAAAGCATTAGCCTGGCTGATGGCCGGATCATTCAGCCTGACGATGTGCTCGGGCCTGAAATCCCCGGGGCCAAGCTGGTCTTTGTAGGTGATGCCGGTCGAACCGACGACTTATTGGATGTGGCCAACAGGGCCGATGCGCTTATCATCGAGGCAACCTACCTCGATGCAGACGCTGAAATGGCCCGTAATTTTGGCCATATTACCGCTGCCCAGGCCGCGCGGCTGGCCCGAGAGGCCAATGTCGGCCGGCTTTATCTGACGCATCTGTCACGCCGATATCGAGATCAAGAGGTGCTCAGCGAGGCTCAGGATATTTTTCGCAATACCATCGTAGCGCGGGATTTCGACCGGATTAAGGTTGTTAGGGAAAAATGATGGGGCCAACATATGTACAAGATACTTGCTGACGGCGCACGGCAATTCAACCTGCACCTCACCGAAGCTCAACTTAATGCATTTGACCGGTATAGCCGCGAGCTCATTGCCCGGAACCGGCAGGTTAACCTGACCCGCATCGTCGAGCCGGAATCGATCGCCATCAAGCACTTCCTTGACTCGCTCTCCATTTGCCTGGTTTTACCTGCGTTGCCTTCCGATTTTGCGCTGATCGACGTTGGTAGTGGGGCAGGATTTCCCGGATTGCCCCTGAAGATAGCTCGGCCTGAAATAAGGGTAACGCTTGTGGAGGCCACCGCCAAAAAAACTGCGTTTCTGAAACACATCGTCGACACTCTGAGTTTGACTAACGTCACGGTCGTCACCGCTCGAGCGGAAGAGGTAGGTCAGCAGCCTGCATACCGTGAACAATACGACGTAGCCGTTGGCCGAGCGGTTGCTCAATTGGCTGTATTGGCCGAGTACACCCTGCCTTTGGTTAAAGTAAAGGGTTGGGTTGTTGGGCAAAAAGGCCAACATCCGGCCGGCGAGATTGAAGCAGCTGCGAATGCGCTGCGAATTTTAGGGGGCAGAGTATGCCGCGTGATCCCGGTTGAAGTAGCCGGGTTGGCAGCCGCCCGTCACCTAGTGGTCATCCAAAAAATTAAGCCAACGCCAAGGCCCTACCCACGTCGACCCGGTCTTCCGGCGAAAAAACCTATTTAAATAAAGGGCGCTGTCATTTTTTCGAAATTTGATACAGTCAAGCTTGAGGGGCAGCAAAAGTTGCATCAAAGGATATGCTGAGTATGGCGATACTTAGCCATTTCGTACATTTTAGTACGTGCTCCGCGCTGTTTTGCACGGGTCAGGCTGCGGTCTTGACAAATGGCCCCCAAATCTGAACGCACCTCGGTTAAAACCTGTATTGACGATGCCTTCAAACAGCGGTATACTTCCAAACTAATCGAAAACTATACAGATAGAGGAATCATAATCCGTAGTGACAGTGACCTCCTGCAAAGCTCAACTTTATATGCTCCTCGTGTTATCCACGCTATTATTATTCTTGCACTCGAGCCTGGCTTCATCCGTTGAAGCCCAGGAGACAACCGACGCCTTAGATCCCGTTGTTGAGAATATTTTCAACCAGCTAAGTCCTAGAGAACGGGTGGGGCAACTGTTTATGGTATCCTTCGACGGTAGCCAAGTCGGCCCAAACTCAAATATTGCTCAGCTAATCCGGGATTACCGCATTGGCGGTGTTATCATATCAGCGAAAAACGAAAATTTTATAAATACCCCGAATACACCTGCCCAAGTGTTAGCCTTAACGAATGCATTGCAGATTCTGGCCCAAACAGCGCCAACACCGGCGAGTGGCGTGGATGAAACAGTATCCCCTACCTCAACAGTCACCTCACCCGTTACCACCACGCCGGTGTTGATCGCACCGGCAGATCATTACACCCCAATACCCTTATTTATTGCCGTAGAGCACGAAGGCGACGGCTACCCACACACACAGCTCCGCGGAGGACTGACCAGCATTCCGAGCCAAATGGCCCTAGGAGCTACCTGGGAGCCCGCGAACGCCCGGCTGGTCGGTGAAGTCGTCGGCAAAGAGCTATCGCTGCTGGGTTTGAACATGCTTTTTGGCCCTTCGCTGGATGTACTGGATAACCCGCGCCCTGAGCGAGGCGGCTCGCTGGGAATTCGCACCTTTGGCGGTCATCCTTTTTGGGTTAGAAAAATGGGTGAGGCTTTCATTCGAGGGATTCATCAAGGAAGCGACAACCAGGTCTTGACCGTGGCGACCCATTTTCCCGGTTTTGGCAGCAGCGACCGCGAAATTGATCAAGGCGTGCCTATCATCTTGAAGTCGCTGGATGACTTGCGCCGAACTGAGTTACCCCCTTTCTATGGGGTAACCCGTTTGAATCCAAATAATCCGGACGACACCCAGGGCGTTACCGACGGCTTGATGACGGCCCATATCCGCTACCAGGGCTTGCAGGGGAACGTGCCCATCAGTCTCGACGCCCGTAACCTGCCGGCTATTTTAGCTTCGAAAGAGATTGCGCCTTGGCGTGAACATGGCGGTATCGTCGTTAGCGCACCGTTAGGCGTGCCGGCGGCGTTGGAAGGGATCGCGGCCGGCCGCGAAGTTTTCCCGGCGCGCCGCTTGGCGCAAGATGCGTTCCTGGCCGGCAGTGATGTTCTCCTCTTAAGCGACTTCGCCTTTGAAAATAATGCTGTTGATGAACTTGCAAATATTGTCGATGCCGTCGAGTTCTTCCAGGAAAAATATGCAGGTGATGCCAATTTCAAAGCCGCGGTGGATAAATCCGTCTACAGAATTATCAAAGCCAAAATGAAAATTTACGGCAGTGATTTACTCGAGATTGACGTCCGCAAACCGGTAGATAACCTGACTTTATTAAAAGATGTCATAATTGATATGGATCAGATTGCTCAGGCCGGCGTCACCCTTATTACGCCACTAACCCAAGAGGGCCTTAATCCCCTAACCAGCCCGCCTCAACCTGGTGAAACCATCCTCATTTTTACGGATAGCCGCGTGGCCCAGGATTGCCCGGGCTGTCCGCTATTCCCGTTGATCGAAACCAACGCCCTGCAGCAAATTATCCTACAGTTGTTTGGTCCAGAGGCCACGGGACAGATTTCGGGGGAACAAATCACCAGTCTGAGCTTTGACAACTTAAAGACGGCATTGGTTGGTGAGCCGTCGATCAGCACGATCGAAACGGATGAACTGATTAAAAATGCTGATTGGATCATCTTTGGCATGTTGAATATTGACCCCGAAGCATATCCTGCCTCCGATGCCGTTCGAGTTTTACTAAGAAATCGCTACGATGCCTTGCGCAATAAAAAATTGGTTCTCTTCTCTTTTAATGCACCCTACTTTTCGGACGAGACGGAAATTAGCCAGTTGACGGCGTATTATGGTTTTTATAGCAAGGGGCGAGACTATTTAGAGACGGCGGCTCGATTACTCTTTCAGCAATTTCAGCCGTCAGGAGCTTCGCCGGTTACTATTCCCGCTATTGGTCCCCTAAATCTTAATCCCGATCCCAACCAAACCATCCAGCTCGAGCCGATTAATTGGATTGACGTAAATGGAAATATTACGTTAATCGAGGAACAGGATGATCCGATTACCACGCTCGATTTAAAGGTGGGCGAGGGGGTATTGTTCCGTACAAGTGAGATAGTCGACAAAAATGGCAACCCCGTTCCCGACGGAACGCTGGTCGATTTTTTTAGATTCTATCCCTTGGAAGGATTATCGCTAGAGCCGCTGACGGCCCGTACCGCTAATGGCGTGGCAGAAATCACGATTGTCAAAGAAAGAGATACACCGCTGCAGGTTAGGGCTTCCAGCAACCTGGCCGTACAGGCGGTCCCTTTTAACATTGGCCCCGGAATTGTGGAAACGCCGACGCCAACGCCGACGCTGACCCCAACGCCGACTGATACCCCAATCCCTTCAGATACTCCCGCGCCGACCGAAACCTCAACCGCGGAGCCGACTCCCACGGTAGTCCCGACGCCTACGGTCATTCTGGCCGGCATGGACACAGGCGGGCCGCCGAGGCCGGTCAACTTCGTCGACCTGGCTTACTCCCTTCTGGGAATGTTGATTGTTGGGGGGATTGCGTTTACCTTAGGCGAGGATCGCTTTTCGCTGGAAGAGCGGGTTCGACCGGCCTTGATGGCAATTGCGTTTGGCCTGGTAGGATATATTTTGTACACGATTGTGGCGATGGCTTTTCCTGCATCACGCTACGTTAGCACCACGGTCGAATGGAGCAGCACAGGTCATTGGGTTGCTCCCTTAATCAGCCTGTTATTTGCCATCGCCGGGGTCATAGCCTGGTTTCTCAAACCGGGCAGAATCTTTTGGCAACAGCCGCAGACTCTCAGCAAATCTGAGGAAGACGCCTAAAAGCAAGCGCGCTGGCTGCTTATTGCGGTGGATTGATCTCGCTGACCGGGTTATCCAGCGCCGTTCCAATTGGACTTTGAGTGGGAATTCCGGGCGTAAAGGTCAGAATGAAGGCGAGAATCAATAAAGCGGCAATCAGAGCCAGCAGAACTCGATTCCGCCAGCAGGCAAAACGCCAGCCGTTGATCGTTTTGCCGTTAATCACAATAGGTGCCCAGTCGAGAAGTTCCCGTCGAAACTGCTGAATACTGTCGGGCCGATCTTCCGGGTGTAGACCTAAGGCATGTAAGACCGCCTGCTCGGTTTGAACAGAAACATCGAGGTTGATTTCCCGAATGCACAATGGAGCTTGACGTCTTCCCCGAACGTAACGAGTTTTGGCATCCGGTGGGGGTTCATTGGTTAACAGGTGGTAAAGGGTGGCCCCTAACGAGTAAATGTCGGAGCGGCTGTCCGTATACCCGGCGTCACCGCCGATTTGTTCAAGGGGCGCATATTGTATGGTGGCTCTACCTTGCAAAACTGTCACAGTTCGATTATCATCGGGGAGCAGTAGTTTTACCAAACCAAAGTCAACCAACTTGATCGTACCGTTGGGCATCAACTTGATGTTTGAAGGTTTTATGTCTCGATGGAGAACCGGCGGATCTTGTTGATGAAGATACTCAAGGGCCGCAATGAGTTGCTCTGCCCAAGTTAACACTTGCTTTTCGGAAATTGACGTTGATTTATGCCGAGAATTCTCAATGACTTCACGCAAATCCTGGCCTGGCACAAAATCCATTACCAGATAGTCACGGCCATTGAAAAAGAAAAAGTCGGAAACTTTGGGGAGGTTAGGGTGATCAAGACGGGCCAAAATGCTGGCTTCTCGATGAAATGCAGTCTGAGTCTGCTCCTGATATTCTTTGGACGAACTCGGATCAATGATAACTTCCTTAATTGCACAATGCCGCCCCTC
>JBFGLD010000378.1:0-5986 GCA_041576335.1 Anaerolineae bacterium
GTAGGCCGTGTTGAGCCAGGGCGTTCGTATGGCGGCCGGCTCCGGCAGCAATGTCGAGGGCCCGGCCATGGGCCGGTAACTGTGGCAAGCATGCCGTAACAAATGGGGTTGGCTGCCCCAGGCCCGCCGGCGACAGTCCGGCGTACCGCCGATCCCAGCGCTGCTGTGGGGGAAGTTGGTTTGGCAATTTACTCATAATCAAGCTCTGGCATATCGGCCCATAATGTGTTAAAATATCACCTTTACCAGCCTGTGGCTATGACTGGATGAAAGGAGAAGAGACAACCCCCGATGACCATAACCGACTCGTCAACGTCGTCACATTTTATCGAAGAAATTATCACTGAAGATATGGAGACAAACAAATATGGTGGTCGCGTTCATACCCGTTTCCCCCCGGAGCCGAACGGTTATCTCCATATCGGCCACGCCAAGTCTATCTGCCTTAATTTTGGCCTGGCTGTCAAGTACGGCGGACTGTGCAATTTGCGCTTTGACGATACCAATCCGATCAAAGAAGAAGAGGAATACGTCGAATCGATCATAGAGGATGTCAAATGGCTCGGCTTTGATTGGGACGAGCGGCTCTACTACGCCTCCGATTACTTTGACCAGCTCTACGCCTGGGCCGTGCAGTTGATAAGAGACGGCCATGCCTACGTCGATAGCCTGAGCGCCGACGAAATTAGAGCATACCGGGGCACTCTGACCGCACCGGGTAAAAATAGCCCATACCGCAGCCGCTCAGTCGAAGAAAATTTGGATTTGTTCGCGCGCATGCGGGCCGGTGAATTTAAGGACGGCGAGCACGTGCTGCGGGCAAAAATCGATATGTCGTCCGGCAATATTAATATGCGCGATCCGGTGCTGTACCGTATTCTGCACGCCAGCCACCATCGCACCGGCGACACGTGGTGCATCTACCCCCTGTACGACTATGCCCACGGCCAATCGGACTCGATTGAAAAGATTACCCATTCGATTTGTACGCTGGAATTCGAAGACCATCGCCCGCTATACGACTGGCTGCTTGACCAATTGGGCATTTATCATCCCCAGCAGATCGAATTCGCCCGGCTCAATCTGAGCTACACCGTGCTGAGCAAACGCAAGCTAATCCGGCTGGTGGCAGACAGGCACGTCAGAAGCTGGGATGATCCGCGCATGCCCACAATTTCGGGGCTGCGCCGGCGCGGCTACACGCCGGAGGCTATCCGTGACTTTTGCGATCGCATCGGCGTGGCCAAGAATAACAGCACGGTCGATATTGCCCTGCTGGAACACAGCCTGCGCGAAGATCTGAACAGGCGATCACCGCGGGTTATGGGAGTTCTCCGGCCGCTCAAGGTCGTGATTGTGAACTACCCTGAAGACCAGGTCGAAGAGATGGAAGCCGTCAATAATCCCGAAGATGAAGGCATGGGCACGCGCCTGGTTCCATTCTCGCGGGTGATTTACGTTGAACAAGACGACTTTATGGAAGATCCGCCCAAGAAGTTTTACCGCCTGGCCCCCGGCCGGGAAGTACGGCTGCGCTACGCCTATTACGTTACCTGCGTTGACGTCATTAAGGACGACAGCACCGGCGAAATCATTGAGCTGCACTGCACCTATGATCCGCAGACACGCGGTGGCGGTTCGCCGGACGGGCGTAAGGTCAGAGCCACGCTGCACTGGGTTTCGGCAGAGCGTGCCCTCGAGGCGGAAGTGCGCCTGTACGACCATTTATTCATCAAAGTAGACCCGGATGATGTCGGCGACGAGGAGAACTTTACCGCAAACTTAAATCCAGATTCCTTGGAAGTTCTGCCGTGCTGCTATGTCGAGCCCAAACTGGCCGGCGCCGCGCCGGGCAGCCGCTACCAATTCGAACGGCTGGGCTACTTCGTGGTCGATCCCGACTCGACCGGGGAAAAACTTGTGTTCAACCGGACCGTAACCCTACGCGACACCTGGGCCAAAATTCAGCAGAAACAAAAGAAGTAACCGGGCCGGCTACGCTGCCGCAAAACCATCCAACGGAGGATGATATCTTGATTTCGCCGCGCCGCCAACCCCATCTCTGCCTAAAAGTGATTTGGTAACACCACAGCCTTCAACCGCAACTAGTTCGACAAGGTCACGTTTAAATCGAACAGTTAGCTATGTCACACTGAACGAAGCGGAGAGCAGCGGAGCGAAGTGAAGTGAAGTGTCCCCAAAAGCCTGGTTAACCGGAGCGGTCTTTGGCAAAAGATTACACGCCTTTACTTTTGCCACGTACGGCGAGCGTTTCATCAACCGAGCTTGGGATTCTTCGCTTGAGCCCATCAGAGGCGAGACCAACGGCGAGGCGCTCAGTCCAGAGCAATTTGCCCGTAACGATGGACCGCTCAGAACGACACAGCCATCAAAACATTGATCTAATGTGACATTGTAAACCTAGCTATGCCGGTGCAACCACCCTACGTGCTCAATGGGCTTTGCGAACAACATCTCATCGCCATAAGCCAAGGTTGACCGTCGATCATGATTTTATGGGTCTCGGCCCACGTAAAACAGATCCGATACTGATCATTAATACGGATACTATACTGGCCTTGTCTATCACCTGAAAGTAATTCGAGCCGATTGCCAAGGGGAATACGAAGTTCATTAAGCGTGCTGACGGAGTCTAGGTAGTCGGCTATAATCAAAAGCTTCAACAATCGGAACTGCCGAAATTACTCTTCTACGCCGCGCCGGGAGGCGTCATCACCGCCCCGGTTGTCGAATGGTACCGCCAAAACCTCAAGAACCTGAAGACTGTAGACCTCGGGCCGGGAGTTCATTTTCTGCAAGAGGACCATCCTCATGTGATCGGTTCGGAGCTGGCCGAGTGGTATCGTAATCTTGTCTAGACAAGCAAAATAATTTCTGGCATACTAGGCGCATCATCAACATTGCCGGAGAACCATTATGAAACCCTATGCGGTGGGCATCGACGTGGGCGGGACTAAAATTGCCGCAGGCCTGGTCAACCAGGCCGGAAAAATTGTGGCCCGCTTTCACACCCAGGCTCATTCCGAACGGCAGCCCGAATTTGTGATCGAGGCGATCGTAAAAGCTTACCAGGCTCTGCTTCAGGCAGGTGGCATTGACACCCAGGAGATAGAGGCCGTTGGCCTGGGCTTTGGTGGGAACGTCAACGGTCCGGCGGGCCTGGTCTTGGTCAGCTCGAATTTACCGGCTTGGAGCCATGTGCCCCTGCGCGATATTGTTGCCGAGCGTATCGGCCGGCGGGTCATGTTGGATAACGACACCAACCTGTGCGCGCTTGGCGAGTATCGTTACGGGGCCGGGCGCGGCACACAAAAGATGTGTTATGTGACCTTAAGCACCGGCTTCGGCATCGGCCTCATCGTCAACGGCCAACTTTACGTGGGGCATACCGGCACGGCCGGCGAATTAGGGCACGTGGTCATCGAGATCGGCGGCCCGCCGTGCACCTGCGGCAAACGGGGCTGTATCATGGCCTATGCCAGCGGGGTTGGCATTTCGCGCATGGCCTACGACAGCATCGAGGCCGGGGTAGATACTTTGCTACGCGAAATTAAGCCTGAGGATGGGCGGCGCATCGGCGGCGAATTGGTGGCGGCGGCAGCCCAACAAGGCGATCCCGTGGCCCTGGACATCTTGCATAAAGCCGGCTATTATGCCGGGGTGGGCCTTTCGATGATTATTCAAATCCTGAATCCGGAACTCATCGTGATCGGAGGCGGCTTAACCCGCATCGGGCCGATGCTGCTGGAAAAGGTGGAGCAGGGCATGCGGGATCATACCCAACCGGAATTATGGGACTCGGCCCGGCTTGTGCCCTGGCAGTTGGGTGACGATTTGGGCATCATTGGGGCGGCAGCCAAGGTGTTTGCCGAAGCCGATCTCTAAGCTGCCGGCGTTCCGCTCCCTTGGCGCCGCGCCACCTCGGCCATACCCAGGATAGCCGCGTCATCTCCTAGAGAGCTGGCCAGAACCTTGACCCGCGAGCCGATCGAGGCAAAGGCCCGATAGCGCACGGCTGCGCGGGTCGGTTCCAGCAGCAAATCGCCGGCTTGAGCGACACTGCCACCGATAATGTAGGTACTGATATCAAACATATGGGCCATCGCAGCGATGCCAACCCCCAAGGCCTGGCCCGCCTGTTCAAATACCTGCTTTGCTTGGAGCTGGCCCTGAGCCGCCAGATCGGCAATGGTTTTGCCGTCGGCGCCGGCCGGACATTCGATACCGGTGCCGGTGATAAAATCCCGAAAGCGATCAACTAAATCCGGACCGGCAGTAAACACTTCCAGGCAGCCGTTGGAGCCGCAGGAGCAGGCCGGGCCATTCATATCGACGGTAATGTGTCCAATCTCGCCCGCGGCGTTGTGAGCACCGCGATACAACGTACCGTTAATAATAATGGCGGCGCCAACGCCGGTACCGACGACCACATAAATCATGCTGTGGCTGCCCCGCCCCGCCCCGAAATGGAACTCACCCCAGGCCGCAGCCTTAGCATCGTGCTCAATCGGCGCGGGCACACCCAGGCGCGCTTCCAGCATTTGCTGTAACGGTACGTTGACCCAGCCGGTCATGTTAGGCGGATCAAGCACCATTCCCGCAGCCTGGTCAATGGGTCCGGGACAGCACACGCCGGCGGCGACCACGGGTTCAGCGGCAGGCCGGGCGGTTTGGAGCTGCTCAACACAGTCGGCAATACGCTCTACGACAGCAGCCGGACCTTCGGCCACCTTTGTTTCGTCGTACACTTTTTTGACAATGTTGTTGTCCGGACTAACCAATCCGGCCGCAATCTTGGTGGCCCCCAGATCAACGCCGATCACCCAGGGCGTTTTAGAGTCGACCATTTACTTCTTCAAGCCGTTAACGTCGCGATACATGTTGCTGGCTTCGTTCATCACGGCCCGCAGCTTTTTGACGGCGGCTTCAATCTGGCCGGTGCCCGGCACATATTTTCCGTCCGGCCCTTTCAGCAGCGGGGATGAAAATTCGCCGACGGTCATGCCGGCCTCGATGAAATCTGCGACATTGCCGGCATTAAGCCCGCCGTCTTCCATCAGTTCCATTTTGCCCTGCAGCCCGGCCTCGACAATCATCTCGTGCAAACGCCGGATATTGTCGATCATAATCGGGTCCATGGTGTGCGGGCTGCGGCCGGTTTCCTTGGCCCAGAAATAGGCCCGGCTCTCATACTCGATAATATCGACGTAAGGCAGAATGTACTGCTCAAACGCAGAGATGGGCGTCCCCTGCCAGGCCCAAACCCCGGCTTTCAAGCCCATATCTTTTATGTAGGTGATCGCCTGCATCGTCAACTCACCCATCGTTTCTAACGGTAGGGTAATTAGATTGACACCCAGGTCGGCCAACTGCTTAAACACGTCAAAGCTGGGACGAACCATTTGCAGCTGCGCTTCAATTTCCAGGTTGCAGCTTTTGCGCACCCCTTCGATGATGTCGAAACCGCCACGGGGCATGCCAAAATCCATATATTTGCCGTCACGCACCTCGAGGTGAAGCCAGTCGACGCCGGCCGCCTCCAGTTCTTGAACCTGAGCGCCCAGCACAGCATAATCGGCCCAAAACAGGCCGGCGGCAATTTTTACCTTTTGCGTTACGTTACCAATATTGTTTGTCATTGTTCTGTCCTTCTATTTTTTTCAAGTGTATCCGTTCCTAAAGGAACGGATCGATTATAACGCCGCCTTAAAAATAAGTCAAAATATACGCATAATTCTGCTCATATTATTGCTAAATGAGCAGAATTATGGTACACTTCGCCAAACTTGAGCGATAATCGATGATGCTTTTTCCCAATAGCTTCAGAGCAAGGTGACAGTCGCTTATAGGGGAGTGCGACAGTCCCTAGCGGGACGACAACGGGGGATGAAAATGGGGGGAACTACCCCCTCGCGAAGCATCCAGCTCTGCTGGGCCAGCCCCCCGCCCTACGGGGTTATTTTCA
>JBFGLD010000379.1:0-5979 GCA_041576335.1 Anaerolineae bacterium
AGTCAATTGAAAATTCTGGTTGCATTGAAGAGGTTTAACGCTTATGAAACTCAAAGCATATTCAACAATGGACGGACGTACTTCCATCCTTGAACTCGCCGGACGGTTCGACGCTTACGAAGTACCACCGGTGAGAGAGTGGCTTATTACAACGTCCGACTCGACATTTCCCCAAATTATCGTAAACCTAAGAAGCGTCAATTTCGTAGATTCGGCGGCACTGGCAACCTTGGTCAAAGGCATGAAACATTGCCGGCAGCAACGGGGCGATCTGTACATATGCTGTCTCCAGCCCCAGGTACAGACTATTTTCGAAATGACTCGTTTGGATAAGGCATTCAGTATTTTCAAAGAACAGGATGAGGCCATAAAGGCATTTTCCAACCTGGTAAGCGTATGATTAGCGATGACCTTATGGATATTTTCATTACGCAGCAAGTTTCCCCAATTGCTGTCGTAAAGCCAAAAGGTAATTTCGACTCCGTTAGCGTGTCTGAAGCAAACACACGTATTGATGCCCTAGTTGGCGAAGGTATCGTCAATTTTGTAGTGGATCTCTCAGATACGCTCTTTTTGGGCAGCGCCGCCATGGCCATGCTGATCGCCTTGCTGAAACGCGTACGAGCGCTGGATGGTAACGCCAGGTTGGTTTGGCCCCAGCGAGCGGCAGCTCAACACGTCTTAAAGCTAACTCGACTTGATCGAGTATTTGAAATGGCCGATACGGTTGACTCGGCCTTAGCAAATTTCTAAGCGCTTTGATTTTGACTTCCACTCTATTATTTTACGCCTGAATCCAACACTCTTGTCTTTGTCTTACCCCACGTTTGGACAACCAGCCGGAAAATGTCGGCCTCGGTAATGATGCCCATCAGGGCACCATTAGCCGGATCAACCACGGGTAAACCACCTACTTTATGCTCCAGCAAAATCTGAGCTGCCTCAACGATGGGCGTTGTGGTGTATACCGTGACAGGCTTGGGGGTCATCACCATGTTTATTTTTGACCTGGCCAGAAGATGATTAAGCTCCCAGACACCGAGCAGCGTTGTATTCGAAGCTGAGGCTTTGCGGATATCGCCCAGCGTCACAATTCCAACCAATTTATCCTCATTGTCAACAACCGGTAGCCGTCGAATTTTGTACTCATTCATAACTGTTTTTGCCTCGGCTAGGGGGGTATCGGGAGTCACCGTAATGACATCTGGACTCATCCAATGAAAGACTAATTCTGTTTTCATCTCTTCGAAATCTCCTAAAAACAACAATAAGCTTCAATCCATAAATGCTTCTACTGCTGCGTCTTCCTCGACAAAAATTTTGAAGGCTTTGTCGAGGCGGGTTAGTTCAAAGATGATCTTCACCGGCTGCTGGAGGCCACACAAATATAGATCACCCTTTTTTTGGCGACAATGCTTCAGGCTCTGGACCAAGGTGGCCAGTGCCATCGAATCGATAAAATCAACCCGGGATAGGTTAACAATCACCTGCGCTGGCGGTTGATCGGTAATCTCGTGCAAATACTCTCTTACAGTTCCGGCATTATAAGCATCAAAACGTCCGGCCAGATCAAGAACCGATATAAGTTTATCCGGAAATTCACGTAGCTCGATATTCATGGATATCAGTCCTCCCAAAACCGAACATCTATTAAAATTGCTCCGGCGTCAAACCTCAAGCAAGACTAGCCCGAACAAACGCAAATTCTATAGCGGGTTCAAGGCCTGTTGATTACTGTAATACAGAAGATTAAGGGATGCAGTAAAATTTGGATAAAAGGGGCGTAAAACAAAAGTAAACTCGTTAACACCGCGAATTAACGGTCACAGAACTGTTATGCAATCTATACAATTATGGCTCCTTTTTTAGGTTATACTTTTACAAGCGATCAAGGAAGTTCTGTTAACCGTGCTTGGGCCAAAACCTCGCGAACGATTTGGGGGTATTTCTATTGCGACGTTTGATGAATCCGGCCCCGGAAGATTGGGATCGAGGCTTGTTAGTCATCTCCAGTGCTCTCACCATGTCTGTAGCTGTTGCTCTGAAGCCAATCTAACCGCTGACGCCCAATCTGAAATGCGCTCAAAAGGATTATTAACGTTGAAGTGGAAACCCTTTCAATCTGATGCGAATAATTACACGTTATACGGTGCACTTTTTGGGCTTTGCTTTCCGGTTGCCGCGTCGATCATTGCTGCTCTGAGCGCCACGGCGTATTTGAGTCTGCCGTCTCTAATAAAAGTCCAAGCCCATAATCCCCTATTGTGGATTATAGATAGCGCGCCCCTATGGTTGGGCTTGTTTGCGCGCATGTCGGGTAAACAACACGACAACTTAAGGCGCATTATTGAAGACAGGGACCGGCATATATTGCAGCAAACACGAGAGATGCGGCGAGTTATTATTGAGACTCAGGCGCTCTATCAGGTTACGCGTTCGCTAGTTGCTTCTGAGGATTTTTCGCAGATGCTGCAAACGGTTGTGGACACTGTCGCCAAACTGCTGCCGGCCGACCGGGTGACCCTAATTACCTTTGATTTTGATAAAAGACAGATAACCCATTTTGTGAGAGGTGGGTTGGGGTCGAACCGGATCGTAACGGTCACTGTCGATGAATTACGACAGGGGCTGAGTGGTTGGGTGCTGCGCGAGTTACAGCCGGCCCTGTCTCCGAAGGGTCAGCCTGACCCGCGCGAGGGCCCGGAGGTACAGCAGCGCCGGGCTGAGACCAACTGCGGCGCTGTTTTGGTTGTACCGTTACGTTATCGAGCTAAGGCCTTGGGAACCATCACCGCCATCAATCGCCCGACTGAACGAGACTTTTCGGAGCAAGATGCAAAATTGATGATGATCATAGCCGATCAGGTGGCGGTTGCCATTGAAAATGCTATGCTCCTCCAGGCCCAACGTGAAAGCGAACAACGTCTGCGGACTGTGATAAACAATGCGCCGATCGTAATGTTCGCCCTGGACCGCGAGGGCATCTTTACCTTAGCGGAGGGGAAGGGTCTTGAGGCGATGGGGCAGAAACCGGACGAGATGGTCGGACGCTCAATCTTCGAGATATTTGCCAATGTTCCCTCAATTTTGGAATGCGTGCGGGCCGCCCTGGTGGGCGAGGAACGAGCCGTAAACGTGTCGGTAGCCGGTGTAACGTTCGAATCGCGCTATATCCCGCTCCAAAACGAGATTGGCGAAGTAAGCGGCCTCATCAGCGTAGCCATCGATATTACTGAACGAAGGCAGGCCGAAACAGCGTTGGCGGAAGAACGCAGCTTGCTGCGGACACTAATCGATAATATTCCCGATTATGTCTATGTAAAAGACAGGCACAGTCGCTTTATCATCGGTAATACGGCGGTGGCCCAAATTATGGGGGCAACCACACCGGACGATCTGATCGGAAAAACAGATTTTGAATTTTACCCGGAGGAATTGACGGACCATTACTATACCGATGAGCAGGAAATCATTAAATCGGGCCGCGCATTGATCAATCAAGAAGAACCGGTGATGGATCCCCAAGGCCACAGGTCGTGGATTTTAACCACTAAAGTACCGTTGCGAGATAGTCAAGGAAACATCGTAGGCATCGTTGGGGTCGGCCGAGATATCACCAAACGCAGACAGGCAGAGATCTCCCTTCGAGAAATGGAACAGCGATATCGCAGCCTATTTGAAGACGCGCCGATGATGTACATTTTGACCCGTAACTATGAGGGAACGCCGATTGTAGAAGATTGCAACCAAGCTTTTTTGGAGACCCTGGGCTACAGCCGAGCTGAGGTATTAGGACATCCCCTGGCTGATTTCTATGCCCCTGAGGCGCGAGCCGAATTGATAAACGGCGGCTACCAACGCGCCCTTGATCGCAGCTTTACTACGGAAGAACGGTTATTGGCCAGCCGGGATAGTCGCATTGTCTACACCTTGTTACACGCGACCCCCGATACCGGGCCGGACGGGCAAGTAATCGGCATGCGAGCTATGTATTTGGACGTTTCTGACCGGGTGCAGGCCGAGGAAGCCCTTTATAAGCAAAGTCAACTCCTGCGGGGTGTTGCCAGGGCCACCAGCCACCTCTTAACCCATGTGGAATTTGCTGCGGCGATCGAACAAGTATTGATCACATTGGGCCAGGCAGCGGCTGTTGACCGGGTCTACATTTTTGAGAATCACCTTGACTTATATGAGGAACGGTTTGTTGTGAGCCAGCGGTTTGAGTGGTTTCACGGATCGGATAAGGTCCGGAAAGACAACCCTGACCTCCAAAATATTCCCTGGTCGGCTGTTGGCCCGGATCGCTGGTGCACCATCCTAGCGAGCGGTAACTCAATTAACGGCCCTGTGCGAGAGTTCTCTGCGGCAGAGCGCGACATTCTTGAGACCCGGCATATTCGCTCCTTATTAGCTGTTCCTATCCAGGTTGATGAGGAATTTTGGGGCTTTATCGGCTTTGACGACTGCCGCGCTGAGCGGCTGTGGTCGGCAGAAGAAGAAACAATTTTGCGAACAATGGCGGCCAGCATTGGTGGAGCTTTGGCACGCAAACGCACTCAGGATGAATTGGCCCTGGCTCGCGACGAAGCCCTGGCTGCGACTCAAGCAAAGAGCGACTTTTTAGCCAATATGAGCCACGAAATCCGGACGCCGATGAACGCTGTGATCGGTATGACCGGCTTGTTGTTAGACACGCCGCTTGGCGACCAGCAGCGAGATTTTGCAGAAACGATTCGGTCCAGCGGTGATGCGCTCCTGACGATTATCAACGACATCCTAGACTTTTCAAAAATTGAGGCCAATAAGCTGGATTTGGAGAAACAACCCTTCGATATATGGGAGTGTGTCGAAGGTGCGCTGGACTTAGTGGTGCCCAAGGCAGTCGAACGCGGGCTGGATTTGGCCTATTTTATTGAAAATCAGATCCCGACCACGATTGTGGGCGATGTAACTCGGCTTCGCCAAATTTTGGTTAATCTCCTAAGTAACGCGGTCAAATTTACCGAAGTGGGCGAGGTGGTCGTGTCAGTGTCGGGCCAGCCAACGCAGGATGATCGTTACCGGCTGCACTTTATGGTGAAGGATACCGGTGTTGGAATTCCGGCCGATCGGCTCGACCGCCTATTCCATTCCTTCAGCCAGGTAGATGCCTCGACCACGCGCCGCTATGGCGGCACCGGGCTTGGCTTGGCCATTAGCAAACGTCTCAGTGAAATGATGGATGGGACGATGTGGGTTGAGAGCCAAGTCGGAAAGGGATCTACATTCCATTTTACAATCATCGCCGAAATAGCGCCTGAACAAAAGTCACCCTACGGGCAGGCCGACCAAGCTCGATTAGCCGGCAAACGCGTCTTAATTGTGGATGACAACGAAACCAATCGCCGTATTCTTGGTCACCAGGTTGAGTCGTGGCAGATGGTACCCTACGCGGCGGCCTCGGGGATGCAGGCTCTAGCCCTTATTGAGCAAGGCCTATCGTTTGATCTGGCAATATTGGATATGCAGATGCCCGGCATGGACGGTCAGACCGTGGGCACCGAAATTCACAGGCATAGTGAGACCGGAACATTGCCATTAATAATGCTTACCTCACTGGGAAACCGGGATATCGATCTGGAAGAGGCGCATTATGCGGCCTATCTCACCAAACCGGTTAAGGCTTCTCAACTTTTTAACGTCTTAATTGCGGTCATTGCCGGACAATCCACAACCGCCAAAAAAGTCAGCCGCTCATCAAACTTTGACCAAGGCGTCGGACAACAACATCCCTTACGCATTCTCTTGGCCGAAGACAATGCAGTCAATCAAAAAGTAGCGCTTGGTATTTTGGAGAAGATTGGGTATCGGGCGGATGTTGCGGCGAACGGCTTGGAGGTGTTAACCGCCTTGAAACGCCAACGTTACGATGTGATTTTGATGGACGTGCAGATGCCTGAAATGGATGGGCTGGAAGCTACCCAGCGTATCCGGCAAAGG
>JBFGLD010000380.1:0-5978 GCA_041576335.1 Anaerolineae bacterium
TAAATGGGCCGATAGGCCGGGGGGCTTGGGGGAACACCCCCAAAACCTCCTCATTTTCATTGTCTGTGGCGTGCGTCACACGCCTGTGACGACTCCTCAAATTTGTGGCTGATCGATTCAACTGAAAATCAAAAATGTACCCTTGCCAAAGGGTACATTTTGATTTTTGGCCAAGATAGGACTGGGTTGGCATGAACACGGTCTTGACAAAAGTCTTATTGACGCACCTATTTGGTAATGTTATAATGACTCACATTATTAAAATAGGAAGACTATGGCTGATTTAGTTGGCAAAACAATTGATAGGTATCGCATTGTAGCCAGGCTCGGGCGGGGTGGTATGGCTGAGGTGTACAAAGCGTATCAGCCCGCCTTGCGACGTTATGTGGCTATAAAAGTGATGCTGAGCCATATGGTAGATGATGAGGAATTTGTGGGCAGGTTTGAACGCGAGGCCCTCAGCACCAGTCAACTTCGCCACCCCAACATCGTGCAAACCATCGATTTTGCCCACGAAAACGATATTTATTTTATCGTTATGGAGTATATCGATGGCCCCACGCTCAAAGACGAGATCAAAGCTCGCAAATCTGCTAACAAACCGTTTACGCTTAATGAGGTGGCAATTATTTTTTCCGCCTTGTGTAATGCGGTTGATTATGCCCACAAAAGAGGCATGGTCCATCGCGATATTAAGCCGGCGAATGTGATGCTCAACCAGGACGGCCAAATTGTCCTAACCGACTTTGGTATCGTCCGCACGGTTGATGGTACGCAGCATACCGCTACAGGCGCTTTAACCGGAACGCCGGCCTATATGTCTCCGGAGCAGGGCAAAGGAGAGCGGGCTGATGAGCGTAGTGATATTTATGCCTTAGGGGTAATGCTATATGAGATGGTGACCGGTGCGGTTCCCTACGATGCGGACACGCCTTTTGCCATCATTATTAAACATATGCACGAACCCCTGCCGCTGCCGACCAAAGTGAAGCCTGAATTACCTCCTAGTGTCGAGGAGGTGATCATCAAAGCTATGGCCAAAAATCCGGATGACCGCTACCAAGGTGCCAAAGACATGGCTCAGGCACTGCGCAGTGCGGTTGATCTGGCTCCTGGCGAAGAAAGTAGACCATTGGCGACCGTTGCGCCTCGGCCTAAAATACAGGAAGTTGAGCATTCCACCGAGCCCATTACCCCGCAACGTGGAACTGCCCCCGCTACGGTACAACCTCAACCGGCCACCGTTTTGTCATCCAATGCGGTTAGCAGCACAGTCGCGTCTGAGCGGGCCAAAAGCTTTCCGCTAATTCCGCTGGCTGTCGGTGGTGGCGTCATCGTGATCGTCTTAATTGCAGCCGCCACCGTACTTTTTTCTAACTTGGGATCTGATGATGTAGAGGCTACAGCCGCAGTTCAGGCCAACGCCACTGCTGTCCAGGCACAAGCCAGCGCCACTGTTACGGCTGAGGCCGAGGTCACCATCCCGACCGCTACGGCGGTTCCGCCAACTCATACGGCCACCCCGATTCCACGCGGCACCCCGCAAGCGGTCACAAAAATGGAATTAGAGGTTCGCGGTGGCCCTGGGGATAACTACCAATTACTGGGTTATCTTCCTACTGGTGCTACGGTTGAAATTACCAGTCGAGATAAAACCGGGGAATGGTGGCAAATAAGGACGACGCTTACTTCGGCCGCCGCCGGTTGGATTAGGGCGGGCGGAGAATTTGCCGACGTCTCTAATACCGCCAGCGTTCCTATTGCGCTCGCACCGCCCACGCCCACGTCTTTGGCGACGCCTACACCTGAGCCGGTGGAGCCTTCACCTACTCCCGAACCAACCGCCACAGATACGCCCGAACCCATTCAAGCCTCGCCAACACCGGCTCCGCCAATCAATACACCGACCTTAGCCCCACCAACCCATACACCGGCTCCTGAACTTCCGGCACTTACCGGTAAATTGGCGTTTCCTGTGGATAATGGGGCCGGCGCCTATGATGTCCACATCGTTTCGATGCCCGAGGGTAAACGGATCGGAAAGATTGAGGGGGCTCGGCAGCCGAACTTCCGACTTGACGGTCAAAAATTACTGGTCAACGGACAAGGCAGTAGTTTTGGTGAAAATGTGTTCGAGGCAAGCAGCAGCGGGGCTATTGAACGAAGTGTAACCGGTTCGCCGTCAGACCTGCACCCCTTTTATAAGCCTGACGGTACAACGTTGACGTATGGTAATCCTCAATTAGCATTTGGAGCGCAGGGGTATCAACCTTACGTCTTTGTCCAGTGTGCACTCATCCCGCCCAGTCAAGACAGCGGCACATGTGCAGATATCGCCGGGGCCGGCGTTCTGGTGCCTGCCGGCCAAGTCGGTGATATCATTGGGTCTCATCCCGTGTGGACAACCGGCGATCTTATCGCCTTTAAGGGATGTAATACTTGGGGTGGCGGTGGTGGCGGATCGTGCGGCATTTATATCGTTGGCTCCTGGGCCACCAAGCGCACCAGCAATGGCGAAAACCCGCGCAAACTCGTCGATGGGGGAAGCGTCATCCCAACAGACGCTAAGGTAGGCTCAATCGCGTTTCACTCGCGTGAGTCAGGAGATTGGGAAGCTTATGTGGTCGGCGAAGCCGGGGGGGCTGCGGTGAATATGTCCAATAGTCCTAATTCTAACGACGGCTTACCGACTATTTCGCCCGATGGCCGGTGGGTTGCTTTTGCTTCCGATCGAAGCGGAGTTTGGGCGGTCTATGTTGTACCGCTAAGCGGCGGAAATGCTTCAAAACTGTTTGATTTTCCCAAGGCGAATCCGTGGGCAACAGGTGATCGTGATTGGCCAAACGAACGCATGGCCTGGGGACCGTAGTCTCAAACGAGGCTATCCAAATAGGGCAGCAATTCGCTCTGCGGCACGACGCATCGAGAGAATAATTAGCCCCAATTTTACTTCTGCCGGAATTAATACCGTCAACACGGTATGCTTGCCTGCTCTGACAATGATGGTGGTGCGCTGCTCGCCCTCAAGCAGAATTCGGTTAAGATTCCCTTGTTCTAAACGCTGACTAAAATCCTCCGACATATCGATTAAATCGGATGCCGTCACGGCCGTAGAGTCATCATCACCGCGCGGAATCCCGGATGCCACGTTCAATCCTTCGTCACTCACCACTAAGGCACTGAGAACGTCCGAGTTGTGAGCTGTTAATTCGTCCAGAATCTCCTGTAACATTTCCCGATTATCTTTAGGCTTTGAGTTGTCACCATTCATAATGATTACGGACCGCTGCCCTCGAGGATTTCACTGATTGCCTTGGCGCTTTGTTGGAGGGCATAGAGTACCAACCCCATCTTAGCCTCGCGGTCAACCATTACCGCCACAGAAGCTCTTCTATTAGCTGGGACCACAATCATGCCCCCATCGCTCCCTTCGATGAGAAGGCGAATCATCTCACCTTGAACCAATCGGGCTAAAGTTCGTTCACCCAATGCAATAAGCGTTGCTGCCATCGCCGCCACCTGGGGACTGCTGGTGGGGCCTTCTTCGTTCATCTCACTTTCGTGAGGTGCATATGCCGCTACAACAAAGCCTTCAACGCTAACGATAACGGCACCCTGTACGCCTTCCAGCTTGCGACATAGCTCTTTTAGAGCGGCTTCAAGAATATCGGTTTTATAAACTTGTGCCATTAATCCTTTGAACCCTTGTTAGTATGTATTTTTTGCGGCACGCTGCGCGCATATTACTCCTAAAATAGTATAAGTGATTTTTTAACCTTTGACAATTGAGACTTAGGCGAAGGGCACGGTCTAAAAGGTGGAAAATGTTCAAAATTAGTCGAGGGCACCCCACATTATGTCGTACATGCAAATGCGGAGCAATAGTCTGGTAAGGCTAACCGGCGCCAGAACTGGGTTGTAGTCCGACCACCCGGCTGAACTGCCATTGTAGAATTTTAGAGAAAGTGATTAATTCGACTTGCCGGTTCACTGCTCTTGATCGCGTAAATTTGGTTGGTCGATTTGAATAAAGTATGATTTTGAAGTATACTTTGCGTTTGTATGTGTCTCAATGGCCCGGCTCCGGCTTTAGGCTTAACCGTTAGGGACCTCAACTCTAAACGAACTATTCGAGTCGTCACTTGCCTATTATGGAAGATGGCGGTTACTTTTTTAGGTAAAACAGGCCCGAATTGGCAAGCATTTGAAGTGACTGTCACCCCTGGGGTGGCAACTTGAGTAAATGATTTCAGTAACTGGAGACAATGTTTAATGAAGGTATTATTGATTGAAGATGTTGATAATTTAGGTTATGCCGGCGATGTTAAAAAGGTAGCCAATGGTTACGGCCGAAACTATTTGCTCCCTCAAAATCTGGCAGTTTTGGCGACACCTGGGGCGTTGAAGCAAGCCGATACGATCCGCAATGCGGCCGACAAGCTCCGCGCCCAGGAAAAAGAAGATGCTGAAGTAATTGTCAACCAGTTGGTCGGTTTGGAACTGCTCTTTGAACGGCGAGCCGGTGAAACGGGTAAACTGTACGGTTCAGTAACCTCGGGCGATATCGCCGAGGCTATTGACGCCAAAACCGGAATCGCTATTGATAAACGCAAGGTGGTCCTGCCCGAACCGATTCGTACCCTCGGTGAGCAAGAAGTGACAATTAAGCTGATGATTGATGTTCAAACATCAGTCAAAGTAGAAGTCTTGCCTCAGGGTGGTATTCTAGAACGCTCTCGCCTTGGAGAAGCAGAGATGGCGGAAGCATTGGGCGACGCTGCTGAGGAAGTGCCGGCTTCAGACCAAGCGGAACCGGCTCCAGATGAAGGGGCAGAGGAAACGCCGTCAACCGACATTGAAGAAATAAATGATGAAGAAATAAATGATGAAGAAATCGAAAGTTAAGTTGAGCTTCTCTAGTCAAAGCCAAGAAAGCCCGCACCAGATGCGGGCTTTTTATGTGGTACGCCTGATCTTGACGGGTGGATGTGGAACCTTTTCCGGGTGGATGTCGTCTTAAGCCCAGGGCGTGGCGCTCGCACCCGCCATTTACTAATTTTCGTCATTATCTATTGAGAGGGAAATATGAAACAATACACGCGCTTAACCCTTATTCTGCTTTTTTTGGGGGTATTACTTATGTCTACCCCACCAACGCTGGCCTGTGGCGGTCTTTTCTGCCAGAATATTCCTGTAGATCAGGCTGCCGAGCGTATCATTTTCACCGTCGACCCTGGCGTAGTTTCAGCCTACGTCCAGATCAATTACACCGGCAACGCTCCTAATTTCGCCTGGGTCGTGCCGGTCCCGAGTGTTCCCGAGGTGGATGTAGCCGAGATCGATTCATTCAACGATCTGCAAGCCGCTACCGATCCTGTGTTTATGCTGCCCCCGGTGCCCGACTGCGTGTTTGATCAGCTGCGGCAGTCGGCCGCCGTGCAGGAGTCGGCCGCCGCACCTATGGCCGGGGAGTTGGATGTTACGGTTTTTTCCAGCGGCGAGGCAGGTCCATATGCCTATGACGTAGTTGGCACAGAAACCGGCAACGCTAACGCTTTGATCGATTGGCTCAACGAAAATGATTATCGCATTACGCCCGAGATGGAACCCCTGGTCTTTGTTTACGTTGAGGAAGAAATGGTTTTTCTGGCGATGAAGTTAAAACCGGAGCAGGGCGTGCAAGATATTCAGCCGGTGAAGATGACCTACCAGGCAGATCGGCCCGGCATTCCCATTCGCCTAACGGCCGTGGCCGCAATACCTAATATGGGCATTTATACCTGGGTTTTTGGTCGCAGTCAGACTGAGTCTCAAAATTATGGCAGCGTGAAAATATCCAATGATGATATATCCGTGACCAATTTCCTTGCAGGCAGCACCGATTATTTGCAACTGGTTGGTAACTCGATTGACCGTTTTGGCGGTCGAGCCTTTATCACCGAATATGCTCAACCCTCAAACCAGTTGCAGGTTGTCGA
>JBFGLD010000381.1:0-5970 GCA_041576335.1 Anaerolineae bacterium
GAATGGTCTGCCCGCGTACCGCTGCTCTTCCATGCCCCGGAGCGTTTTGGGCCGCGCCGGGCCGCCCAGCCGGTTTCTCTGGTTGATTTGCTGCCTACCCTGGTCGAGCTGGGCAATAATGGAACAGCTCCGGCGTATGCCGCCGAAATCGACGGGCATAGTCTGCTGCCCGTGCTGGCTGGGGATGAGAGCGGGGATGCTCCTCCCATTCTGGGTGAGATGCTGGGCGAGGGAGCCATTGCCCCGCTGCTGATGATCCGGCGCGGGCGCTATAAATTCATTTACAGCGAACCCGACCCCGAGCAGCTTTACGACCTGGAGGCTGACCCAAATGAGTTGAATAATCTGGCAGGTCTTCCGGAGTACGCTTCGCTTCGCCGCGCGTTTCACGACGAGCTGCAGCAGCGATGGGACCTGACAACCCTCCATCGGCAGGTCCTTGACAGCCAGCGACGGCGGCGTTTTGTCGATCAGGCGCTCAGGTTGGGACAGCATGCTGCTTGGGACTTCCAGCCTTTTCAAGACGCTTCGCAGCAGTATATGCGCAATCACCTGGACTTGAACGTCCTCGAACGCACCGCCCGCTTCCCCCCGCCCGAGGTGCCGCCGCCGGACGGCGTGGCTGTTGGCTGACACGCGGTGCGTTTGGTTTTTACTCGGCCTCAATTACGATCACCTCAGCGGGCGGGGAGTCTGCATACAATTTGTCCACGACGTCGGCCCGATGGGTCAGGACCGCACTCTGGTTGATATAGCCTTTGTCCGTCGTTTCATTTTTGTCGATTCGGGGCGGGATGGTCAATAGGGTGAATCGCTCAAATCGGCTGCTGCTGCCCCGTTCGGTGGCGTTGTGCCGCTCAAATATTTGGCGGAAAAACTCGGTTACGACTTGGCTTTTCAAAAAATCAGCATCGTCGGGGTTGGCTTCACCGGCCTCCTTAAAACGACCGCGCAGAACGGGCATGTTGGGGAAAACGAGTGCGGTCAAGTGTTCCCGGTTGGGAGCGGCTACGACCACGTCGAGCAGAAAGGGTTGCCCCAACTTATTGATATTGTTGCGCAACTGGCCGTTGTGAACCCAAACCCCACTCGTTAGCTTGAAATCCTCGCCAATACGCCCATCAAAAATGAGCCCTGCCGCCGGATTCTTGAGATCGAGAAATTTGCCGGCATCGCCGGTGCGATAATAACCCGCCTTATCAAAGGCAGCCCTGGTCGCTTCGGCATTATTGTAGTAGCCGCGCGTGACGTTAGGACCCTGTACGCGTAACTCCCGCTTTCCCGAAGCATCCGGTACCAGCTTGATGTGCACGCCTGGGATTGGCAGCCCAATCACCCGCGCATCGTCGATTTCCCAATACACCAGCGTGGCATCAGGTGCGGTCTCGGTGCAGCCCCAGGCGGAAAAAAAGGGGATCGGCTCACCGCGTACTTCGGCACTCATCGCTTTCATGCCTTCGTAAGTTGCCTGATCCAGGGCTGCTGCCGCGGTAAAGTTGAATTTGAGCTGTTTGAAGAAAGCTTGCCTCAGGGATGCATCCTCCTGCATACGGGCGTAAAGTGCCGTAAAACTTCGCGGTACGCCAAAATAAATAGTCGGGGACACATCCCTAATATTCTGGATAGTTGTTGAAAAGCCCATCGGCGTAGGATTGCCATGATCAATATAAAAAGTGCCCCCATGCATGAGCACCATATTAAAGACAAAGTTTCCGCCAAAAGTGTGGTTCCAGGGCAGCCAATCGACCACGACCTCGTCATTGGTCAGAAAGGGCCACATCTGCGCAATGCCAACCTGGTTTGTAACCATCATGCCGTGTGTCACTTCAACACCCTTGGGTAGGTTGGTCGAGCCGGAAGTAAATTGGATTTTGGCCATAGTAGCCGGAGTGACGGCTTCAAATCGGGCCTGGCTGCCGGCAGACAAGGTCTCCTGCTCGTCAAACAGGTCGGCCAAGGGCCGGACATTCTTATGAGACTCGCTGTTATAAAAGGCGAACAGCCGCAAATCACCCACGTCCCACTGGCTAATCTTTTGCATATGAGCGTCCGCGTTCGACATAACCAATATGGCCGAATTTGTTACATCCAGGATATGTTTAATATGAGAACCGGTTTGAGAGCGCACAGAATACGCATAGCTGATAGGCACGACCGGCAGGCCAACCTGCATGGCAGCCAGTTGGATGAGCGCCATGTTGATATTATTTTCGGAAAGGACGGCAATGGGCCGGTCGGCCTTCAAGCCCATCGCGATCAGCCCGTTGCTGAGCCGGTTGACGGCGGCCAGAGTTCGAGCGTAACTTAGCCCTTGCCATCTATTTTGGTCATCACGCTCAATTAAGAACTCTTTGTCGGGAAACTTTGCTGCGTTTTGATGCAGCCAAATGCACAAGTTGGTCGGATAAGATGCCAGAGGTATCTTATTTTTTAATTCTAAGCTGCCGTCAGTTTTTTCGGTCACGTCGACGTCGGCCGTGACCCATTGAAAATCTGTAGTCATCGTTGACCTCCTTTTAGTTTGATTAAATTAGGCCTGATCGAGCCCGAGTATCCAGCCCTCGATCTTGCGAATGACGGTATTGTCGGGCGTACCCGGCCGGCGGCGGTTCAAAACCACGTTAAGCATTCCAAATAGGCCAACCACTGCGTCGAAAGGATCTTCCCCGCCGGCTGAGGAGCCAAATCCATTTTGGATAATCGTCCGTAAACTCGGCTCCAGAACAAGGTGAGCCTCAGCAGCCCATTGCAATAGAATTGCCCCGCCGGCTTGCCGGTCCCCTTGAACCCGCTTGCCCGACTTGCGTCCGGCTCGACTTTTGGGAAAGGTGATGCCTAAATGGGTATAACATTCTGCCGGGTATGTTTCGGCTATGACCACGGAAGTGGGACGGAAAAGCTCAAATAACGGGCCGGAGAACGGCCAAATTGATACAACTCGGTCTTCAGAACGCATCGCCGGCCCCAACACTGACTGCCAGCCATTGAGGGCAGCTTTGCCGGCTTGCTGCGCGCCGAGCGTCCAAAAGATAGGTGAGGCTGCCCGCCGCCGGGGCTGCGGTAAGTCGCATCGCCGTCGCAGATCGTCGATTGAATTCACGCCCAGGCCGTCCAACAGGTGACGCTGCCGGGCGCCGCCCGGTCGGCGGGGATAGAACGGCCGGCGCAGGTTAATTTGGTGCGGTCGTTCGGCCACCGTATAGAACTCAGACCATTCGCCCTGGCCCAGCCGGGGCAGCAATGCCAAAAAATCCGTAATATTTGCTCGCTTCGCGTAGCAAAGCGGCAGACCGATGGGAAAGTCGAAGCCAAGCATCACCAGGCCGGCCTGTCCGGCTTCCTTGTGTAACCGTGGTATCAGCGTTTCAGCCTGGCCGACTAACTCAGGCACAGACGCGTGGTAGCGACCCTCTGTGCTTAGGCGAGCCCTGGCCATCCAGCGTTTTTTAGGGTCCGAGCCCCAATCGGCATGGACGATCAGATTAGGCTGCAACGCTTACGCCCCGTCCACCTTCAATACCAGCGCTGCGGCCGTGTCACCGGCGGCACAGCCCGTAAATAGACCGAAGCCGCCGCCCAGCAGGAGTAGCTCCTCGATCAATTCAATAATCAGGCGCATGCCGGTTGGCCCCTGCGGGTGGCCCCAAATGAGCGAGCAGCCATAATTGTTCATTCCTTCGAGCGGGATATCAAGCGTTCGGCTCAGGCAAACATCGTTTACGGCAAACGGGTTATGAGTCTTAATGGCTTTTACCTGGGCCAGCGTGATGCCGGCTTTCTCCAAAACTCGCCGCACCGCCGGAATGTTGGCCTTAGGCATAAAACCTTTGTCTGCTCTCCCTTCGGCAAAAGCCACAAGTTGTATCTCGACAGCGGCGTCTTGGCTTATTTCCTTGGCTCGCTCGCGGGTTGTGACCACCATGCCGGCGTTGCCGTCGGCCGGATAGGTTTGCCCACCAAACGTCACAGATCCGTCCGGTAGAACCGGTTTGAGCCGGGCTAAACTTTCGGCAGTTGTGGCAAAAACGCCTTCGTCGTCGGCCACCGCCGCCACAACCTTGCGGCCGGTGGGATTAACCTCGACGGGCGTAACCATATACCGTTTGTGGAAGGCCGCGTCATTTTCCAGGGCCTGCTGGTACTGCGCGTAACGCATCACGACCACTTCGTGTTGTTCCGGCGTGGAGATGTTGTACTCCCTGGCTACGTTCTCGGCCGTCTGAATCATGCTGTTGCGCGCATAAGGATCAAGGTTAAAGTTATCCCACACCCAGTCTTCGGCATCTCCCCGCCCGCCGGGAGCAAGGGGGTTTGGGTAAAGCAGGTGAGGACCGTTTGAGGTACGGTCGGCGGTAATGCAGAGAATCGTCGGATCATCATCTGCATTGGCGGCCACGTCTTGGGCGGCGCTGCCGATCACCCGGGCTGATGTGGCACACGCCTGGGAAAAGGTGGGCCCGGTAATCCCGGGCGCGCCGATCATCCCGGCTAACCACGGCGCGCCATAAAACGAGTTTTTGGCCGGGACTGTCAGGCCAAAATATAAACCCGTTAGCATCTCTGGCGCAATATTTCGCTCAGTCATCGCCTTGCGCGTTATTTCTGCAGCAAACTTAACCGTATGCAAGCCGGCAAAACTCCCCTGCCACTTGGCAAAAGGCGTAGACCAGTAATCGCCGTAGGGAATGTAGGCTTTTTGAAAGGGCATGGGTTCCTCCGATTTTGGACTTAGGGTTTAGGAACATTATCCCATAAAATGGTATTGAAGCCAAAAAGGTAATCGGGTCTGGTTCGAACCGCCGGCGTGCCTGCGAAGCCCAAACCTGTCCCTGTTTTTTCACGATAGTCAGGATTACAGTATAATAAAGAAAACTTGGAGGTTCTGTTTCCCTCCAAACAAAGTTCCTCGAGATGTTTGCAGGCCCCCTGTAAACGTGATAACTATATTTTCCGATGATTAACTAAGGCCCAGCCACACCGTGTGACGTTTACAATTGAAATTGAGGAAACGGCAAAACAGTGCAAACTGTCGATACCGAGTCGAGTGCCAACAAAGTAGTCGGCCAAGAAGCAAAGCAGATATCGATCAGCCCCTGGCAGCGTTATTGGCCATGGGGTATGGGTCTTGCCTTAATATTTTTAGGTCTTATTTTTTGGGAACCATTGCTCGGTCGGCTGGCTGATGCCTCCTGGAATGTATGGCTGGGCGCGCTGGCGCAGGGATTGGGCTTTGGCGGTGTGGCAATCGGAGTTTACCTGACCTTTCGCATTCTTAACTTTCCCGACCTAACCATTGACGGCAGTTTCCCGCTTGGTGCAGCCGTTGCCTCTGCTCTGATTTTTGTGGGTTACAACCCTTATCTTACTTTGCCCTTAGCCTTTATCGCCGGATCCCTGGCCGGGATAGCTACCGGCTTGATCCATACTCGCGTAGGAATAAATGGGTTATTGGCCTCTATCTTGGTTTTGACGGGTGCCTTTACCATCAATTTAAGGATTATGGGGCAGTCCAATATCCCCCTGTTGAATGCCAATACCATCTTCACCCCTTTCAAGCCCTTCTTCCGCGATCTGTTTGTGGCCCAGTGGGATAGAGCCTGGGTTAGAGTGCACGCCAATGTCATGTCAATCGTTGTCTTTGTGATCATTATCATTCTGCTCAAAGTGGCCTTAGATTGGTTCTTACACACCGAATTGGGTTTAGCCGTACGAGCCACTGGAGATAACCCGCAGATGATTCGGGCCCTGGGAGTCAATACCGACCGCATGAAGATTCTGGTGCTGGCTTTGTCCAATGGCTTGGTAGGTCTTTCGGGAGCGCTGCTGGCTCAATATCAAGGGTTTGCCGATGTGAATTCGGGGGCCGGGCTTATAATAGCCGGGTTGGCCGCGGTTATTATTGGTGAAACGCTGTTTCGACCCAAATCGACTGCCTGGGCCACCGCGGCCGTTGTGATGGGCATGATTGTC
>JBFGLD010000382.1:0-5959 GCA_041576335.1 Anaerolineae bacterium
CACCGCAATATTCTGATAGTCTATAGTTACGGCGAGGAAGATAACTGGCCCTACATCATCATGGAGTACATCGAGGGGGGTACTCTGGCAGACCGCCTTACCGGCCAACCACTAGATTGGATTAAGGCTGCCGATTTGGTCATTCCAATAACCGAAGCAATAAGTTACGCTCATACACACGGGGTTATTCATCGTGATGTAAAACCATCCAATATTCTTATGCCTCAAGAGGATTGGCCGCTTTTGGCCGACTTTGGCTTAATTAAGATTGAGGATGCCAAACAGGAAAATCTGACCGGGCCGGGTACATCTATCGGTACGCCTGCTTACATCGCCCCCGAACAAGCTCGAGGCATTGAGGTTGATCATCGATGCGATATTTACTCGGTGGGTGTCGTATTGTTTGAAATGATAACCGCACGCCTGCCGTTTGATTACCCCAATCCCAACAAGATCTTATTAGCCCACACCTCGGATCCGGTTCCGCCACCTCGTAAACTTAATCCAGACTGTCCGCCGGTTATGGAACAAGTGATACTTACGGCTATGCGAAAACTGCCCGATCAGCGTTATCAAAATATGAGTGAGATGACAGCTGCTCTAAAAGAAGGACTTCACTCGTCGGACGCCCGACCCGTATTCTATAGCCTCCCGCCTTCCCATCCAATCAAAACTCGGGAGTTAAACCCGGCATTCGTTGTACCCCCGGATGAACCGCCGGTTCATGCTGCTTCTGCTCCTTCACGAGACACGCGCCTATTTCTCTTGGACAAGAAAATCAGTATTCCACTTCCAAACAAGAAAACAATAGTTATTGGGCGTACCCATAAAGATATCGTGGCCGATATTGACCTTGGCCCGTACGGCGCGGCAGAGGCGGGTGTCTCGCGCCGTCACGCCCGTTTGACAAGAAAAGGCAGTATTTGGCTGATAGATGATTTGGGCAGTCTCAACGGGACTTTTATAAACAATGTAAAAATCGCCCCTGGCGAACCACTCCTTCCCGTGAATGACGGTGACGTTATCCGCTGTAGTCACCTTGCTTTTATCTTCCTTACCTCTCCCCGCGCTTGAAAAATCTCTGGGATAGCCCATCAACTTCCATTACGCCGTCACGTTCCACGTGCGTTGGACGGGGGCTGGAAAACGAGAGCCTATATCATCTGACTTGTGAGAAATCCCTCTTGATAATGTCCACCAGCCGGTAGCTATCCCCATCGATCGCATCGAGACGCCAGGCAGATTTATTGAGTTTCTATTGTTAACATGTTATACTACCGCAATACGTGTTTTTTGTGCGAAGGCCGACGCAGCGTAGTTGCGGAAGCCGGTCGGAAAGAATTACGTGCAGACTTTCCGGAGTTTTGCGCGCTGAAAACAAGCCGCGGCGTCGGTGTTTAGGGCCAAGAACGCCATTTTTGGTTAAGGAAAGCAGTCAGGTATGACTACAAGTTTATTGGGTAAAACGCTAAGCCATTATAAGCTTGTCGAGCTCATCGGCGAGGGTGATATAGCTACCGTATATAAGGCATATCAACAAAGCTTAAATCGCTGGGTGGCTGTTAAAGTGTTGCACAGCAATGACCAAAATGTACTTGCTCGTTTTGAAAGAGAAGCCAAAGCTGTGGCCCGGTTACGTCACCGTAATATCTTAATGGTCTACGAATATGGCGTTGTGGAAAACTTGCCTTTTATCGCCATGGAGTATGTCGAACAAGGAACGTTGGAGAGTCATCTTACCGGCAAACCTTTACCCTGGACCCAAGCTGTGAGTATCGCCATATCTGTTGCTGAAGCGCTGCATTACGCTCACGGGCATGGCTTGATCCATCGCGACGTTAAGCCTTCCAATATCCTTTTGCCCCAACAAGATTGGCCGCTTTTAGGCGATTTTGGGATGGTAAAAGTATCTGATGCCGACAAAGCCTTGACGGCAACCGGACTGATCATGGGGTCCCCAGCCTATATTGCTCCGGAGCAAGCGCGTGGAGAAAAAATTGGAATCCACGCTGATATGTATGCCCTGGGCATTATCCTGTTCAAGATGGTCACAGGACAATTGCCCTTTGATTTCCAGAATACCAATAGGCTTATGTTGGCCCACCTACAAGACGATCCCCCGTCAGTCCGATCGCTCAACCAAAGCTGTCCGGCGGATTTGGAGAAGATTATCTTAAAAACGTTGGAAAAGTCGCCGCGCGATCGTTACGACGACATGGAAGCAATGATTGCTGCCCTAAGACGGGTTCTAGGAACTTCGACCATAGATGTTGACATTCCCGATTCAGCCGAGCTTGAGGTTTTTTCTTCCGACGTACCATCAAAGCCGTTCCCATCATCAGACGAAATCGTCGCTGCCTCGAATAATGCTCAGCAGGCTGCAATTGAAGAACCACGACTGTTACTTCCGGATCAGAACATCGCAATCCCTCTCATCTTAAATTTGGGAGAAGATGGGGTCGTCATTGGCCGTATACACGGCAAAAACCAGGTTGACGTTGACCTTGGACCTTACGGCGGGGTAGAGTTGGGTATTTCTCGCCGCCATTCCCGCTTGACCCTGCACAACGGGAAGTGGCTAATTAACGACTTGGGCAGTACGAACGGGACACAGCTTAACAATATCAAACTTACACCCGGCACCGCGGCGCCCCTAAAAAATGGTGACATTCTCCAGTTTGGACGTATGCATTTAGTATTTTTGACCTTCCCCGAGAACGATAAAGCCTAACTTACTGTAGAATCCCAATGCGTAATCGATAAGCCTGATTAAGGGTCCAAGTTCTACTCCCTTGAGCAGCAATTTCGCCGGTTTCTTTATACCTGACTAAATAATTGTACGTACCGGCAGGAATTTCAATCACTTCGGAATCATTAGCCCCAATATCCCAACTTCCTGCCGATGTATCACTCTCAATCTCCACCACGATATCCTGATCAAGTTCATTAAAAATTATCACGACCGCCGCTTTGACCGGCGTGGGGGTCGGAGCCGCAGTTGGTATCGGGGTCGGAGCAGGTGTCGGCGTGGCAAAGGGAACCCGGCCACTCCGTTCGACCTCAAAAACAACCACTGTATCCTTTACTGTAAGTGAAGATACGTCAACCGGACCCCGGCGAAAGGCTATGTCGATCCCCCGATTAATTCCTTCTGAAATATTGTCGCCGATGAGAAAAAGGGGAATACCGCCGATTTCATTGACATAAAGATGCGGTCTTTTGTTTTCCAGGCGTACCGTTAACGGGATATTGAGCGGTATGTCATTCCAGACTGCATTCACCATAAACTGATCGGGGGCACGGATTTCGACATCGATATCATCAAAGTAAACTCCGGCAGCCGAGTCAAACTTTTCGATCAAAAAAGCCTCGTCGAAGCGATTTTCGCCGTCCAAGTCAAGGGTATGAAAAGCCCAGTCGGTGCTACCGATTGATTGCTCGATAAATAAGCCAGAAAGATATGAACCGGCGACGGCCAACAGAAGAACGACGACAATGGCAATTAGAGCAAATTGAATGGAGCCTCGAGCCAGATGCACTAGCGCCCTGTTCAAGCGCCGGCGCAGCAGATTGGGCAGAATCAACTTTAGAAACCGTTCTAACCCATCCTTTCGATCCCGGCCCTCTGCCACAGCGTCCCGCGCTGCTGCAACCAGATCATTGCGGTTGATCAGCAAAAACCAGCGTTCAAAATCCCCCTCATAAAGGTACGCTTCAGCTTCCTGACGATTACTCTCACATAAATCGACCAATTCTCCGATTGTTTTGGCCGACTTTCCATTTTTGAAGGTATACAGGGCAGTCTCCTGCCCCCCGGCGATTAGAGCATCTAGATGCTGCTGAAGCTGGAGCGCTGTGGGACGCTTTTTAGGTTCTGCTGCGACAGCTTGACCAACAATATCTTCCAATTCCTTAGGAAGTTTTCGATCAAAATGGCGAATTGGCAGAAATACGCCGTGCAGATCGTGGACCTTTTGAATGTGGAACTCCCCCTCGAATGCATCCATTGGATTATAACCGGTGATCAGATGATGGAGCGTAGCGCCGACGGCATAAACATCCGAAGCGGGCACAGCCTGACCGATCCATTGTTCCAACGGCGTGTAGCCAAAGCTCCCTGATGCTTGGGTAACCATATGGTCATCGGAACCCCTTACCGGGTCCGCCCTCGCCAAACCGAAATCAACTAACCAGACCCGTCCATCATCACCCAACTGAATGTTTGCCGGCTTGACATCCCGGTGCAGCACCGGCTCTTGCCCGTGGGTATGCATGTAGTGAAGTGCGCCGCATACATCTATGGCATAACGAACAGCTTCACGCCAGGGCAACGTATTACTTTGTTCTTTTAGCACATTCTTTAAGTTTTGGCCCTCGATATATTTCATCACCAAATAGTTGCCGGTATTCGTGGAAAAATAATCGTAAATGTCGGGGATGTTTGGATGGCCCGGCACATTAAGTTCAGCTAAAAGTTTAGCTTCACGCTCAAAATTAGACCGGGATACCTCGACTTCTTTGAGAGATCTACCACGAGTTAGCATCTGCTTGACCACGCAGCGTCTATTTAGTTTGATATCTTTCGCCAGGTAGACTGCACCAAAACCCCCTTTACCCAGAATTTCGCTCAAATGATAGCGATTATGTAATTCGATGACGTTTTCACCGGAGAAATCGGACTCATCCAGGACAGCCTCTATATTATGTGATTGGTTGGAGTGTGTGTCTCTGGGTCTAATAGAATCAGCATCCACAAAATCCGGCATCGACCGCGTCGCTCCATCATCCTCAGCCGCAAGCCCCGGTATAACTTTCGTCGCCCTAACCTTCGAGACCTCTTCTTGTGGGACGGTATTTGCTGCCCCTTCATCTAAATGGGTTAAATCAGGTAAATGTCTGGTCGCCCCATCTTCGGGCTTAAGGGCTGCCTCCTGAGGCATAGCGCGCGTGGCTCCATCATCCAAGACATCGTCATCTTGTATCAATGTTGTCGTCGTGCCGGTATCCGCAGCAGGTTCTTCGGGCAAGCGCCGGGTCAGCCCGTCGTCTGAGGCTGCTTCTTCAAATAGCCGTCTTGTTGCTCCCTCATCTTCTCCGGCTTCAACACTAGGTACTGACACAGTCGAACTACCTTCACCTTCAGTCGCAATCTCAAGACCAGCCAGTTCCTCCCGGTGACTTGTGGTCTCGGCTTGAGGCATCGGCATAGTCGCGCCATCTTGGGGTTCCTGTTCAGACATGGTACCGGTCGTTCCCTCCTCTGACACACCACGATCTGACCCGCGCCCAGTCAACGCGACTCCACAGCGATCACAATAGCGAGCCTCTTCCCGTAGTCCTTGCTCTCCACAATTGGGACAACGCCGAGCCACAGGGCTCTCTTCACCAACCATCAACGAATGCTCCCCTAATTAGGCTTCTACCTACTGTCTACTGGACACAGATGGCCGCAATATTAGCAATTGGACCATTGTCTACCCACAAAGCTGGATTACACGGCGCAGATGCTTGAACTTGGTGCAAACGGATGAAGTAAGTACCCGCTGTCGCCGGCGCAGTCAAATTAAGGGTCACCGGACCTGCATTGACATTTGGAGCAACCGTATCGATACATTGAGTGCTGCCGGATGGAATCCCTATCGAAATCTGAGCATCACAACCGGCGCCGGTACACCCCGGAATATCGTTAGAATAGGTAAAGGTGACCGCAAAGGGATTTCCGGGGGGCACGCTGCTCGCCCCGGCGGCGACATTACTCCCGCTTCCATTAACAGTTGAAACAGCAATCGCGGCAAACTGCCCCCCACCCTGATCGATTCTCCCCACAGCCTGGATCGAGCCCGGTGCCGTGGGCCCATCAAACAAACAGGTATCAACGGAGTCAGCCACACCATCACCATCTATATCACTGTAAACCGTCGGTCCCGGCGGACCTTGAGGTCCTGTCGGCCCGGGGGGA
>JBFGLD010000383.1:0-5950 GCA_041576335.1 Anaerolineae bacterium
CACTGATCCGGATTAAGGCGGCCCAGGCAGACATTATGCCTCAAGTCGAGACAATTCTCGTGCGGCAAGTGGAGTCTATTCTGCAAGAAGAGGGCTTCACCGTCAGCGGCAGGGTTTTTACCCCACCTGCATTTCGCTTTACCGACCCCCCCACGGCCCTTATTCTATCGCCACGCGACCGGATCGAAAAACAGCACACCATCGGACTTCAGCCCGGATTGGATAATCGCCTTCGAACCGAAATAGAAGAAACGCTGGAGCAGCGCGGTGACGTATCAAGCTACGTTACCGATGTGGGCGGGCTGGGCAGCTACCCGACCATGGTCATCACCTACCCCTTTTTACCGTACCTGGTCGACGTCATCGCCCACGAGTGGACCCACAACTACTTTTTTAGTTTTCCCACGAATATGGCCTGGGGTTATCAGACCTACCCCAAGCTTACAGTTATCAACGAGACTACGGCCGAGATTGTGGGCAAAGAGATCAGCCGCAAGGTAATCAGCCGCTACTACCCGGATTGGGCCAAACAACTGCCCCCGGTGGGTGATGATGGCCAGCCGGCCCCGCCCGAACCGTCCGAATTCGACCTGGCCATGCGCGGCATCCGGCAGCAGGTTGACCAACTGCTTGCCGCAGGAAAAATCGAAGAAGCGGAGGCGTATATGGAAACTGAGCGGCTTAAACTGGTGGGGAAAGGATATAACCTGCGGAAGCTCAATCAGGCCTACTTTGCCTTCCACGGGGCCTATGCGCTTAGCCCGGCTTCGATTGATCCAACCGGGGCCCAACTGCGTCAACTGCGGATCAAAAGTCCGTCGTTGAGGGAGTTTGTTGACCGGGTGGGCTGGCTGAACAGCTACGAGGATTACCTGGTTTGGCTTGAGCAGGGGGATGATGCGCATACAACTATAGAAAGTTCGGTTGGGACAAAATAATCAAACCCCCTTGACATTTGTCAGGTCAAAATTATGACAGATTGCAGTTGACGCCAGCGCGATTTGCCAGGATACTAAAAAGAGGCTTCTGGCAAATAGTTGGACTGCCATTGCCACTACCGGCGATGGGGTGGGACCTGTTCAAATAATTCAGTACTGATTCAGACACTTCCCAATGACATCAAGAAAACGCAATTCACGCCGATGGCCGTATCTGTTGATTACGGTCTTTTTTGTAGCGGTTATTAGCCCAATCATAGGCTACCTGCTGCTTGGCCGCCGCCGGTGGGCAAAACCGCGTCCCTCGTTGCCGCCCATGTCTCGCCCCTTCGAAGTTGATTATGTTACCCAAATCACCGGCCTGACCGAGGCTGAAGCCGCTGCCCGCCAAATTCCCATTGACGAGGAAGCCCTGGCCAAAGCCGATAAGCGTCGCTTTCGCCGGGCGCTGGTTCGCCAGCACTTACTCACCTTCTTCAATCTGGATATGATTGGGGCGGCTGTTGCCATGTACCTGCTGGGCAGCGCCTGGAGCGCTTTCCTTAGCCTATTGATTTTGGTGCTTGGTTTTGGCCTGAGCGTCTTTCAAGAGCTGTACACCAAACGCAAATTGGATGGGATGATTGCGGAGCTGCAGCCCCAGATAACGGTTATTCGGGAAAGCCGGGTGCGGAGTGTACCGTTAAAGATGATTGCGCCCGGCGATATGGTGGTGGTTGGCCTAGGCGATCGCATTATGGTTCATGGCCAGGTTGTCAGCGAGGGGCCCATAGCGGTTGATGAGGCCGCCGAGGCCGGCGGCCTGGTGCGCCGGGTGAAACAGGCCGGCGATGAACTCTATCCCGGCAGCATCTGCGTTGAGGGGCAGGCGGTTTATCGCGTGACCGATGTTGAGCTGCTAAAAACCGTGCTGGCCCAGGAGCTGGAGACCTCGCTGATCCCTGATAAGCCGACCCCCTTGCAACAACTCATCGAGACTATTTTTAAAATTTTGTTTGTGCTGGTCCTTGTTTTTAACGCTCTGCTCTTTATCGAATTGGGCGCGGTCTGGTTAGGATTGGCCATATTTGACGGCGTACTGGCCCGCGATATTGTTTCACAAATTTTTGCGATTGCCCCCACCAGCCTGTTCTTGATGATTGCGGTCGCCTATGCCGTGGGCTTACTGCGGATTGCCGACGTGGGCGCGCTGGTCTACCGCTCTGAAACGGTTGAGTCGCTGGCCAATACCTCGGTGATTTGTTTTAGCGGCAGCGGCACGCTTACCGGGCAACAGGCCGCCCTGGAAATATTACCGGCCCCCACCGGCTACAACCAGCTTTCCAACAGCCGCATCCAACATATTTTGGGAACTTGCCTGCACAGCGTGGCTTCCAACCAGCCCATCAGGTTAGCCCTGGCCCAGACATTTCCGGGCGAACCCAGAGCCGTAACCGAGCTTGCCCCGTTTTTGTCCGCCTTTGGCTGGAGCGGCATGACTTTTGACCATGACGATTTGCGGGGAACGTACATTCTGGGCCACAGCGACCGGCTGCAACCCCACCTGGTTGTCAACGAGGTAGATGAGGCGCAGGACACCGCGGCAAAGACTGCGGCTGCCGCTGAAGCGGCGCTGGCCGGCGGTCGAGGTTGGCTAAAGCGGTTGTGGCGGTTTGGACAAACGCAAGCAGCTGGGCCGAAGAACTCGCCTGTGGATGCCAATGAAAACACCGCTCATCCACAATTAGAAAATCAACAACCGCCAGCCGGCGCTGATGAGCCGCTACAAACCGGGCCACCGCCGGCAGAGCCGGAAACACCGCTGGGTTTTAAGGCGCGCTGGCGTCACCGCTTTAGCCGCTGGTTTGCCTCGGAAAGCGTTAGGCCCCCTTTTGAGACCACAGCCCAGTCAGAAGACGGGCTTGAACTGCTGTTTGCCTACCATCCCGAGGTGCTGCCGCTGCACAACGCAGCCGGGTTACCCGGATTCCCGCCGGGATTAGTTCCGCTGGGACGGGTTCATCTGGTTGAGGATGTTCGTCCCGAGGCGGCAGACGTCGTGGGCGCCTTTGACAAAGCCGGGGTGTCCATTAAAATCCTGTCGGCCGGTGACGCGCAGCAGCTGGCCGAAACGGTAAAACAGTTAAAGCTGTCCGGCGAAGAGTTACCTACTGTTATATCCGGGGCCGAACTGTCCCAGCCGGGAACGGCGGCCTTTGCCCACACCGTTCAAACGCAGAACTATTTTGCCCGCCTTGCGCCGGCCCAGCAGGCGGCGGTGGTGGCAGAACTCCGGTCTCAGCGGGAGTATGTGGCCGTAGCCGGCAACCGGGTTTCCGATATTCCGGCCTTGCAGCAAGCCAATGTGCGCATCACCTCGCAATCAGGTACGCAGGCCACCCTGACCCTGGCCGATATTGTACTGCTTGACCCATCGCTGACCGTGCTGCCCAATGTGCTGTATCGCGGCCAGCAAATTGTCAATGGTTTGCTGGATACCTTCAAGCTGTATCTAACCCACGTGGCTTCCCACCTGCTGATGTTGGTGACGGTCATCTTCATGCTGGGTATTCCCGGCCCCTATTCATCTACCCAGGCTTCCGTCATCTCCTTCTTTGCCATTACCATCCCGGCCATCTTTCTACCCTTTTGGGCTTCGCTGGGCCGGGTTACCCGGCGCTCAATGGTCAACCAATTGGTCCATTTTGTGCTGCCGGCAGCCCTGACCACCACCCTATTGGCCGTATCACTGTATGTCTGGTATTTCCGCACAACCTCTAACCTGGAATATGCCCGTGTGGCCGTAACCCACGCTTTGGTTGCCGCCGGGTTTGTACGGGTCATTTTTGTCAAACCACCCACGCCGTTTTGGGTTGGCGGCAACACTTTAAGCGGCGATTGGCGCCCTGTCTGGATGACGGTAGGGGCCGCCGCCTTATACGCCTTATTTGTGGCCATAACCGCCGCTGTGCCCACCTTCCAGGGCTGGTTTGATCTGGATGCGCTGCCCCGGCTCCAAGATTATCTTATTGTTGCCGCAGCGGTGGCCGTTTGGGCGTTTGTTACCCGCGCGTTGTGGCGCTTGCTCCTGCGCTATGCCACCAGGTACCAACGTAAATTACCGGAAAGTAACATATAAAGAAAGTTGAACCCTGTTTGACCCCTCACCGGCCCCGCCGTTCATGCCGGAATAACCCTCAATTGGGCCGCAGCACCCCAACCGGTGGCTGTTTGCTACGCATTTCTCAAATATTCTCTCTTAGACTATAATTCGGTCGTAACTGCCCAGGCTATGCGTTTAGGACTGGCAGTCCTGTGATATAAATTGTGGTAGGCTCAAAAGACGGAATTCTTAGCCCTAAATTGCGGTATTTTTCGAGGACTGCCAGTCCTGGCTGAGCATTTACATTCAGCCTTGATAAAACCTGCGGCCAACACGCAACAGTTGCGATAGCTGTTTGGTTTTATTGAGTCAATATTGATATTAATAGCGGAATAACTATGCCCTATTACAAAATAACCATCAGCCTTATTGCCGGAATATGTCTGGGTTTTGGCATCCTCTATCTGTTCATTGGGCTGCGCCGCAAGGACAAGAAGCCGTTAAATCTCACCTTTGCCATGTTTGCCTTTTGTTATGCCACTACCTTGTTTAATGGCGTCCGGTGGTATTTCGCCACCAATGTCACCGAATTTGTAGCAGCCAACCGTTTTGACGCGATTTTTGTCGCTGTCGCATATGTTAGCCTCGCCTGGTATATTGCCTATTTTACGGGTGTTCGGCCCCGTATTTTTTTATGGATGCTGTCTGCTGCCTTTATTGCGCCGAGCCTTGTTTACATCATCTCTCCAGCGACAATCCTCGGCGAGGTTTCGGGCCTGACCTATATTGCCCTGCCCTGGGGAGAAAAGCTGACCGACCTGGATGCGACCGGCAGTGTCTGGCTTGATATCGTGCTGCTCGCCAGATTGGTAACCCTTGGCTTTATCATATTTGCCTTAACCCGGCAATTTTGGCAGGGAGAGCGCCGGCCGGCCATTGTATTGGGGCTTGGTATGGTCCCCTTCATTGCGGGTATCTTGTATGAAATTTTAGGCGAAAGCGGCGTTGTACCCTACATTCCCGTTGGCGAATTTGGCTTTTTAGGCATTGCAATCGCCGCCAGTATGCAAATGGCGAATTCGGTCATTAGAACCACAGAGGAGCTGGACCTGCACCGCCGGAATCTGGAAGGATTGGTTGAGGTGCGCACCGCCGAAATCAGCCGGTCAAACCAGCAGCTTGAACAGGAAGTTGAAAGGCGCAAGCAGGTAGAGGTGGTACTGCGCGAAAGCGAAGAGCGTTTTCGCAAGGCCTTTGAGGAAAGCTCCGTCGGGATGGCCCTGGTCGCGCCTGATTCTCGGTTGCTGAGGGTAAACCAGGCCCTGTGCCGGATGCTGTGCTATACCGCCGATGAACTAACGGGCCTGACCATTACCGATATTACCCACCCGGATGATGCGGACCGAGATTTGAGTCTGACCCGACAGGTATTTGCCGAGCACATACCCTTTTTCACTCTGGAAAAGCGTTATATTAAGAAAAATGGCGATATCCTGTGGGCGAACCTCAGCGCCTCGGTTATCCGTAATGATGCCGGGCAGCCTATTTATGGCCTGGGAATAGTTGAGGATATTACGGAGCAGCGGCAGGCGAAGCAAGCCTTGAACCAACGGATTGACGAGCTATCCGTTATTCACAATGCGGCCGGGGTTCTGGCCCGCGCCACCGATTTGCCGGCCGCTCTCCAAGCCGTGAGCGAGACCACGGCGCATTGGTTTGAGGCCCGCTATATTCACATTATCGCTCCCTTAGATACCAAAACCGGCCAACTGCGTCTGGTTGGCTTTGAGCGAGGCATCGGTCCAATTGCCATCACAATTGTGGATCTTTCCCTGGAAGAGTTACCTTTGACCGGAGAAGTTTTCCGCAGCGGTCAAACTCAGGTATTTTCGGGCCTTCAAACATTGGAGTTTGAACCCAGGGTGGCAGC
>JBFGLD010000384.1:0-5940 GCA_041576335.1 Anaerolineae bacterium
CCGGCCCCATGCGCAGCCGATGTGCTGGCTAAAAAACCATTGGCTGCCAGCAGCCAATGGCGAAAGGGCCAAATTTGCCCTCGACTTGTTTTGCCTGCCGTCCAAATTATGCCGCCGGCAAGTTAACCATATCCTAACCGGCTAGATCGGCGAGGTATTCAAAAGCGCCGCTGGTTAATCATAAACTTCTTATTTGATAAATAATCCGGTCAGCCATAACAGCAGCATTCCGGCTACCACGCCGCCAAACACCGTCATCGGAAACGGCTCGGCGGCGGTATCGTTGCGGATGAGCTTGGCAATTTCATAGACCACCTGGAAAATGGCACCGGCTCCAATGGCCAGGAACAGCACCGCCAGCGTGGGCGACGGCGCAAACCCGCCCAGCCAAGCCCCCAAAATCGCCGGCACGCCGCCGACCAACCCTAGCCAAACCAGGTGACCCCAACCAGGTCGATCACGCAGAACGGGTGCAATAATGCCCAACCCTTCGGTGATATTTTGGATGATAAAGCCCACAACCAGGAACGAACCCAGTGCAATCTCGCCCAGGTTGTATGCCGCGCCGATGGCCAACCCTTCACCCAGGTTGTGCAGGCCGATGCCTGTTGCAATCATATACGCTAATCGCAGCCGCTGGCCGGCCCCGCTCTTGCCTGCCGCCACCTGCCGCTGCGAGATAGTATCAAGCAGCAGGAACGTTGCCACCACCCCCAGGCCTATCAACCCGACCCCCTGAAACGGGCCCGGCACGCCTTCGACTTGCTCCAACCCCTCGGCCAGGGTATCGATGCCCAAAAAGACCAGCAGCCCGACCGTCACCGCCAGCAAAAAAACCATCCAACGCCGGCTCAACCGGCGCAGAGCGGGAAACCACAAGACACCCAGGTAAATGGGGATGATACCAACATAAATTCCAATCAGCGTAAAGCTCCAAAAGGTCGCGCCGGTCGGTTCCGGCGTTGAAAAAGCCACCGGGATTTCAACATCAAAGGCAATTGCGTTCGTCGTAAACAGGGTTATGCCGTAGGCTTCGCCCTGGACCCAGCCGTAATTCAGGTGAATAGTGGCCTCCCCCAGCCGGGGAAGGGTAACGCCGGGCGACATCGTAAAGGGCCAGACCGCCTCGTTGATAATATCTTGAGCGATGGTGATTTCTCTCGGGCTTCCATTGCGCACAATAATGTCGATGTTGTGAGGTTTTAGAATGGTGCGCTCCACGGTTATGGCCTCGACCGGCGCAGGTGCTTCCAGCTGCAGCCCGCCGCCGGTATTCAAAAAGAGAACAATAACCCCACCCAGCAAAATCAGGGGCAAGATGAGCAAAATAGCGGTAACCGGACTAAAGTTGCTTTGTTTCTCCGCGGATGCGGCTTTTTGGGTCATTGTCTCCTCCTACAATTTGCGCCCGGTCACTTCGAAATTGCCGGTCCAACCCAATTCGGCGAATTCGGTCACGTGGGCGTGGAACATAAAGTTACCCGGGAATTTGAAGCTAAATTCCAGAATTCCGCGCTGTGCCTGGGCTTGCATGATAGTATCAGTAAACTCGCTGGGACTCAGGCTGGTGCCAGTGGGATAGTAGTGGAAAAAGTTGGCATGCAGGTGAAAAGAATTTATCAGGTCAAATTCCAGGATATTGACCAGATAAACACGTACTTTTTCCGCTACTTTTATTGGAATGGGGTGCTTTTGAAAGTGAAACGGAATGGTGTTGACCGCATAAAAGTCGTTTTCGTCGTCAAAGTCAACGTCAAAGCCATTCATTACCATCACGAACTCGTGGTCAACGGTCGGGCGGCCCTCTTTAGGGTCAATGATGAAAGCCCCATACAGCCCCTTGGCGATATGCCGGGCCAGCGGAAAGGCGTGGCAGTGATAGAGATGCAGGCCAAATGGTTCGGCATCGAACTCATAGGTGAAGCTCTGGCCCGGCTGGATCAAACCCGGCCCCGCCCCTGGCACGCCGTCCATTTCGGAGGGATGAATGCCATGAAAATGAATAGTATGGGGGTGACTGCTGCCGTTGATGAATTGAATACGAATGCGGTCGCCCTCTACAGCACGGAGCGTTGGACCCGGAATGCGGCCGTTATAGGCCCAACCGGGAAACTCAATACCGGGCACAACCTCTATGACCTTATCAATAGAAACCAGGGTATACTCCCGCAGCGTCTGCCCGTTCTCCAGCGCCGAAACCTGCCCATAATCAAAATCGGTCAGGATACCGGTGGGGTTGAAGCCGTTTCGCTCGTGATTGACCTCGCCCACAGTCGTGGGCATGCTATGGCTTAGAGCCAAAACGCCCTCCGGTCCACTTTGAAGTGGGGGCGCCGCCGTGGTCGTCTGGGCCAGGGTGGCCGCACCGGCTGTGCCCAAGAAAGTCAGGCCGCCGGCACGAAGGAAATCACGTCTTGAAAAGCGTCTGTTCACGGAAATGTTGCCTCCTATCCGAATCTAACCTATCGCTGCTTGCCAGCTCTGTTAGACCAGGCTAAATAATTTTTTAGAATACACTAAATAATATAAATACAATTATATTTCGCTTGCTCACGGCTGTCAACTTCTCTGGAAACCGGGTCAAATTTCGGATTTGCTTCAGGGGAATATTTTACCTCATCCATCACAATTTTTGGATGTACTTAGATGAAGTTAACAAAGCCATATTCAGACACATGGCGCTCAACCGGTTTTGGGTTGTCAAGGGGGATATCTAAAGGCGTCCGTATTACATACGCCCGTGTCGTTCAACGATCAGCTTGCATTTTATACACAACGTCGTTTCCGGAACAGCTTCCAAACGCTCTGGGTCAATCGGTTCCCCGCAGCGCTCGCAAATGCCGTACATTCCTCGCTTGGCTTTTTGCAGCGCTTGTTCGATGGCCTCCAATTTTCGCTCCTGGACCCGGATCAGCGACATCACCGTATCGCGTTCTGCCAATTTTGGATCACCTTCACCAATGTCGGCGTCCACTTCTGACTTAAAAGCTTCACGTAACTGAGCCAATTCCTCGAGCAATTGTGCTCGCTCTTTCTCAAATTTCTCAATCTGCAATGCTGTTTGATTGTCCATCATAATGACACCTTTTATGGGTTCGGCCCAATAATTTAAAGTGTAAAACAAAAACCCCCCGGTTACATCAGACACCTGGGGAGTTTGAAGACTGGGCAGATAACCAGTCTTTATCCTGGTCAAATGACTAGGTCTACCTGCCTCCGCTCAAACCTTCTCACAACACGATTAGCCGGAAGAGTCTACGTTTACCGCCGGATTCAGCCTTTTTGTCAGCACAATTTTCCTGTCCGAAAAAAATCGGTCCCAACCGGGCTCGTCTGCCGAATAGGCGTCATAAGGCCGCCTGAATTAGGCGACAGCGACTGCGGAGGTGTCCTAACCGTGCCTTCTCAATGGCTGAACCATGTTCCGGGTCGATTCGCAGCAGCCGAATGGGAGACAATCCTGAACACCACGACGGCTCAGTCGCGAAAGTCATCTTCTTTAGGAAGTTCCTGGCCAAATTGTGGAATGTCGGAGAAAGTATCCTTATCCAACCATTCTTGCGGGTTAAGACCTCCCTCTGTAACTTTCTTTATGACGACGCGATTTTCGTTCAGAAATACCGTAAAGTTACCGCTTATCCCGGCTTCTGTCAGCTTCTTCTTGACCATATCTGCCAACACGTCCTTTAATGGAGATTGGCCCGGCTCTGCACCGGTCAGCACACGTTTAATGTTATTAAGCGTCATCTCTTCGGCATTAACGGTTACCGTAAATTCTAGGTTCGTTCTGCTCATCTCATTTATCCTTTAAAGAATGATTTTGCTTGCAGCTACATATTATGAATGCCCAAATCAAGACATCCTTATTTAAGACCCTTTTTAAAATAATTTCAAATTCAGAGTATGGGAATAGAATTCTCTGCCGGCGAGGCATTCGCTTATGGTGATATGGGCAGGACAAAACTAAACCGTGTGCCTTGTCCAACTCGGCTTTCTACCCAAATGCGGCCGTGGTGGGCCTCGATGATCCGTTTTGCAATGGCCAGACCGAGACCCGAACCTCCAGTTTCGCGGCTGCGGCTCTTTTCACCTCGAAAGAATTGGTCAAACACGCGAGGCAGGTCATCCGGCAGTATACCGTCCCCCGTATCAGCGACATCCACCTGGACTCCGTCGGGGACTATCTTCGTGGCTAACGAAATTGTTCCCTTCGGTGCGGTATGCCGGATGGCATTTTGCACGAGATTGGATAACACCCGCTGTATTTTGCTGAACTCGGCATTGATTATCGGCAAGTCCTCACTAAAAATTCCGCTCAGGGCAAGATTCTTGACCTGCGCCTGGGCCCGCATGGTCTCGATGACGTCGGAGAGCAAATCATTTAGGTTGACCGGTTCCAGCCGTAGTTGAATTTGACCGGTTTCGAGCTGCGATAACTCAAACAGATCGTTAATTAGGCTCGACAGGCTTTCAACTTGGGAGCGAATGGTGGCGTAATAGCGCTGAATCGTAACCTGGTCGGTCACAACCCCGTCAGCCAAGGCTTCGATCATGGCCCTGATCGACGTCAGCGGAGTGCGCAGGTCGTGGCTCACAGCGGCAATTAGATCGCGCCTAGCCTGCTCCATTTCCCGCTGCCGGGCAAATGAGCGCTCTAATTCATCAACCATCATATTAAAAGCTTCAGCCACGTCAGACAGTTCGTCGACTTCGGTCACATAGACCCGGGCTGAAAAATCGCCGGCCGCAATTTTATGAGCCCCGCGCTGTAGCTGAGACAGCGATTGGGTCATACCAGAGGCTAAAAGGTAGCCAAACGAAGCCGACAGAATACCGGAGAAAATCAAGAGGGCGCCAAGTAATAAAAAATCGTGCCGAGATACAAACATCAATTGCGAGGTAACATAAATATTGATGATGGCAATAACAATACCCAGACTATAGGCTAACAGAGTCTTGTACAGTATACTATGCAGCCATTTTCGACCGATTACAAAGGCCATGTAGCCCAGCAGCAGTGAGGGTAAGCTGGAGGCTAACAAAAACTGCACTAGATCCTTGAGGTCACCGGCCGGCGCTTGCATAATATAAATGGCAATCCAAACGGCGGCCAAAAATGCTGCTGCCAAACCCAACAGTGAGGGCCAGGCAATCTGCCAATTTATTTTGAGGTTGCTCACCTTACCGCTCATTATTGCTCAATCATGGGCCGCAAATTTATAGCCCACGCCCCAAACCGTTAAAATGTATTCCGGTTTGGTTGCATCTCGCTCAATTTTTTCCCGCAGCCGACGGACGTGGACCGTGACCGTGCTGGCATCACCAAAGAAATCAAAGCCCCACAGGTTATCAAGCAGTTGGTCCCTGGTAAAGACTTGGCCGGGGTGATTCATCATAAACCAAAGTAGATCAAACTCCTTGGCGGTGAGAACGACTTCTCTATTCTCGACAACTACTTGCCGAGTGGTTGGATTGATGGTAATTATGCCCCTGGTCAATGGTTGGGCCTGGGGATCAACCGTTGGTTTGGCATTGGCCCGACGCAAGACGGCCTTGACTCTGGCGACAAGTTCCTTGGGGCTAAACGGTTTGGTGACGTAATCATCTGCACCTACCTCAAATCCCGTAATCTTATCTGTCTCTTCGCCTTTGGCCGTGAGCATGATAATTGGAATATCATATTCCCCCTGCCGTAACACACGAGTGATCTGCAACCCGCCAACACCCGGCAGCATGAGATCAAGAACAATAAGGTCAGGTACTCTTACCTCCAATGCGGCCAAAGCAGCTGCTCCATCAGCCGCGACTTCGACGTCAAATCCTTCGCGACGAAGGTAAAGTTCCACCACTTCACGTATATTGGGTTCGTCATCTACAACGAGAATACGACTCTTATGCGTCATGAGCGAGCGATACTATCTGGTTATGTTTCTTCAGCCA
>JBFGLD010000385.1:0-5938 GCA_041576335.1 Anaerolineae bacterium
CCCCCGGAATTGTGCGAGCGGCTAATGACTGCCCGCTCCAGGTGAAACTATCAAAACCGGCTCACGCACGCGAGACGACATTCAAGAAAAAACGCCGCTCTTGGGGACGGCGTTAAGTGTCTTATTAGTTTTGTTATTATGATCCACAGTTATGACTACTTTTCCCCAGGCGTGACCTGTATTCAGATACCGGAAGGCCTCAGGTGTCTCGCTCAGCGGGTACGTTTTGTCGATAACCGGTGTGACCTTGCCGGCTTCAATGAGTTCCTTCATAGCAACCAGATCCTCATGGTTCGGCGTCGCAATAAACGGGCGACCCTGCTGGCGCACGAACAGTGACAGCACGAACGCCTTGACAACGTAACCTATGCCGGCATGCCCGGTGTTAGGTATGAGGGTCCCCTGGGGGGTGAGCGCACGTCTGCAGTCTGAGAACGAATGGTTCCCTACATTATCGAGGATGAGATCGTAGCGTTGCCCACGTTGCGTGAAGTCCTCCTGGGTGTAATCAATGACATGGTCCGCACCAATCGAGCGGACCATATCCACCTTGCTTGTGCTGCAGACGCCAGTCACTTCCGCTTCCAACGCCCTGGAAATCTGCACGGCGAACGTTCCAACGCCTCCCGACGCACCATTGATCAGCACCTTTTGCCCTGGCTGCACCTTTCCCGCATCGCGAAGACCTCGCAGGGCTGTGACTGCGGCAGTCGGTACGGCCGCGGCCTGCTCAAATGTGAGGTTGGTCGGTTTCAGGGCGAACTTGTCTTCTCCAGCACACACATACTCGGCGCAGGTGCTTGTACACGCACCGAATACCTCATCACCCGGCTGAAACTGCGTCACGTTATGGCCGACTGCCTCAACCGTGCCGGCCACATCCCAGCCCGGAATAAAGTTTTTTGGTTTGGGCCACCCGACACTCATGCGTATCATGTAGGGTTCGCCTCTCATGGCAAAGTAGTCACCTGCGTTGAGCCCGGCTGCACGAACGCGCACTAGCATGTCGTCATCCTTAACCACCGGCTTGTCGATCTCCTTGAGTTCGTAGACATCCGGTGAGCCGTAATCGTTTTGGACGATTGCTTTCATAACCATTCCTCCCAATTTGTCAGGTTTTGTTATTATGTTCTACCGTGACAACGACATTGCCCTTTTTGTGCCCTTCTTCAACATACCGGTGAGCCTCGGCAATCTGTTCAAGCGGACAACGTCTATCTATGACCGGTTTTATCTTGCCCGCCTCGATGAGATCAATAAGCTCTTTGAGGAAGTTAAGACGTTCTGGAACGGGGCGAAGGCCTGTGGCCGAAAAGATTGCTTTTTTGCTGCCGACCTTTGAAGTCCATAACATTTGAAGCAGAATTGGCAGCCCAAAGACAAATGAAAGATAGACACCGTTTTGCCTAAGCGAGCCTTTACAACGGGAAAATGAACTCTGGCTGACCGCGTCATAAACGCTGACCGCGTCAAAAATAATGTCATAGCTCTGGCCGCTTTGGGTAAAATCCTCTTGGGTGTAATCAATGACCTTATCGGCTCCCAGAGATTTCACTAATTCTAAATTTGCGGGACCGCATACCCCGGTCACTTCCGCCCCGAAGTAGTGGGCCAGCTGTACCGCGGCTGTACCTACACTGCCACAAGCGCCATTGATCAGCACTTTTTGCCCGTTCTGAATATTTGCCTTGTCTTTAAGGAAATTCCAGGCGGCCAATGCCCCACAGACGGGGGCGGCTTCCTCAAAGGTCAGCTTGGCCGGCTTTATGGCCAGGAACCCCGCTTCAGCCATACATACATACTCCGCAAAGCAACCATAAGCGGCTCCGGTAGATCCAAAAACCTGGTCACCTGCTTTAAATCGCTTTACATCTTTGCCTACCGCTTCAATTTCCCCGGCAAATTCAGCCCCTTGTATAGGTTGTTTTGGTCTTGTGAGGCCGGTGACCAATCTGGCGATAAACGGTTCGCCCTTTCGAGAAGTGATGTCCTCCGGGGTTACTGCTGCCGCGTGAATCTTGACCAGTACTTCATTGTCCTTAGGAGCAGGTTTTTCTACCTCTTTGAGCTGAAGAACTTCCGGTGATCCGTATTTTGTGCATACAATTGCTTTCATAAGTGGTCATCCTAATTTGTATTGCTATTATGTTCCACAGTGATGATGACATTTCCCTTTTTGTGTCCTTTATCGACATACCGGTGCGCCTCGACAATTAACTCCCGCGGATAGCTACCTCTTTGAGCTGAAGAACTTCCGGTCAACTGCACACGATGTTAGGCCGCCTCACTCCCAGGCATCGAGCATAGCCTGGATAATCTCTTGGTAGCGATAATACACGGCTGAGTGGCCCTCACCTGGGTAGATTGTCGGCTCATCGCAGGACGGGATACGCATGCACACATATTCACTGATTTTTGGGTGTAACAGCGTGTCCTCCTCGCCATGGAACACCAACACCGTTGGGGTATGGATGTCCTCAAACTCGAAGGGCCAGTCCAGGCGCTCAATAGTGAGGTCGCGTGTGATCCCTTCGGCACCTTGGCGAAAAGCCTCGACCTGTTCGGCACTGTATACGCTGCTTGTGAAAAACTGTTTATCCTTCGCCAGCATATCAGTGCCGCCGGCATCCTCAACAAAACCGGCCGGGTCGCGGAAGAGCATGATACGATACATCCTGAAAAGAGTTCGCATTAGCCACGGGCCATTATTTGCGCTCCAGATGAACAGTTTATTGACCCCGGAACCGGCGAAAGTATCCCCAGTCAGCGCGCTTTGGGGAAAATCGTCGCTTGCATATGGGACCTCTCCATCCACGATGGCGGCTACGGTAAGGCGCTCGGGGATTTCGTGTGCAACCGCGGCTGCGTGAGGACCACCTGAGCTCCAGCCAAGGACTGCAAAGCGGTCAATGCCGAGATGGTCTGCCACCTCACTAACGTCGTCCGCCCAATCAAGGTACGTACGATCCTCTTGAAAGTCGGACAACCCGTAGCCAGGGCGATCAAGGACTATCATACGAATCCCCAATTGTTGGTTGAGTTCGTCATACATAAGCCCCTCGAGACGTGAGCCCGGACTCCCGTGGAAGTAGAACACAGGATGGCCTTCAGGGTCCCCACTGTCCAAGTAAGCCAAGGTGCGGCCATCTGAAAGCTGTATCGTCTTCCCTGCCGAACTGAAGGCAAAGCCCTCCGCCGGTGAAGGTTCGTAGACAAACAGACCGACGACTGCAACCAGAATGATGACGAGTATCGCGAGGATGATTGTCGAAAAAATGCGGAGCAATCGTCTTACGAGCATGATTCCAATTCCTCCTAATTTGCTAGGTTTTGTTATTATGTTCCATAGTGATGACGACATTTCCCTTTTTGTGCCCTTGGTCAACATACCGGTGCGCCTCAATAATCTGTTCAAACGGATAGCATCTATCAATGACCGCTTTTATCTTGCCCGCCTCGATGAGTTCTTTGAGGAAGATTAGCTCTTCCTTCTTTTCGCCACTGCCTGAGTCCGTAAGCACGTTAAGATAGACGCCGCGCTTCTTAAGGGCCTTTTTACCGTGGGCAGATGAAAGCTTGCCGACTGCATCAAAAATAACATCATAGGTCTCACCGCTTTGGGTAAAATCCTCTTGAGTGTAATCAATGACCTTATCGGCTCCTAAAGATTTCACCAATTCTAAATTTGCGGTGCTGCATACCCCGGTTACTTCCGCGCCAAAGTGGTGCTTGGCAAGCTGGACCGCATTGGTCCCTACCGCGCCGGATGCGCCATAAATAAGCACTTTTTGTTCGCCTTGGATATTTGCTTTTCTCAGACAACGCAAGGCGGTCATCCCCCCGCCCGGCGGGGTGGCAGCTTCCTCATAGGTGATATTGGCCGGTTTGAGGGCCAGCATCCCGTCTTCAGGCAGACATTTGTACTCGGCATAACCGCCAAAATTCACGCCAAAGGTTGAGGCAAAAACCGGGTCGCCTACCTTGAATCGGGTCACATTCTGGCCGACTGCTTCAATGTCCCCGGCCAGCTCCATGCCGAGGATCGTTCTTTTGGGTTTTCTAATCCCCAGGTATAGTCGGGCGAAAAACCGCTGCCAGCGTGGGCCGGGAATTTTGAGACTGCGCATGATTGTGTCGCCGATGGTTACGGTGGTCGCGCGAATTTTGACCAGAACTTCATTGTCCCTGGGCGCAGGTTTTGCCATCTCTCTAAGCTGAAGAACTTCCGGTGGCCCGTATTGTGTGTATACCATTGCTCTCATTTGGGTAGCCTTCCTTGTTTTATGCGTGCACATTTAGTCTTCGGTTTGCAGCCCCGGAAACGATTGCCGATGGATTAAAACCTTTGACCATTAGCCATATCGCCAGGACGATTTCGTTCAATATTATTGGAAGATACAAAATCATCGATGCGGACACAATACCCATTACTTCTAACAGGTTTACCAGTATCAACAATATGGCGGCAATAACCCCCCACACCGATATCCAGCGAGGAATGAGTTTTGATTGATACAACAGGTAATAGAATATCAGCGCAGCTACGGCAAAAATGTAGGCATGGCCCACATAAATTCCATCACGTATCTCTAGCAATAAAGTGCTATGAGATAAAAACAAGATTCCAGCAATAATCATAAGTCCACCTTCAATACTCCTGAAAACAATGTACCAAGAAGATGCTTTTTTGTTGTAGGGTTTAAAGAGTGGAAACATTAAAATGGCAATACCAATAACTGCCAGGCCACTAATGACCTCAAGGAACATTCCCAATATCTTTGCATCCGGATTGTCACTACCAAGCAAACTAAATGCCAGTAGAATTAATACTCCCACAATTATGGCGGTCTTTCTATTTGAATTCATTTTTTCTTTGCTAATCGTCATCATTTTTCCTCCTTTTTTCTTTTTGGCACTCTTCCTTCTTCCATTGCCTTCAGCGCACCCGCGTCATTCCCCTATCTTCAAGACTCCCTCCGGGGTCCTCGACAGACTGTAGACCTTCCATCCCAGGACGAAACAGAAGATGATGATTGCGAAATAGCTGACCACGCCGACCATAGAGGTGGGATCGACCATTTGGAGAACGGCGGCTACGAGACCAAGCCCCCCGAGTACCACACTCACTCCACCAATACCCTTGCCAAAGGCCGGGGCCCCAAGCATGGCCACCCCAAGGATAATCATACCTATCGGCACGACATAGAACCCTACGTAGAGCATCGCGTTGAATATGCCCCAGGTCGCCTGCCACATGAGAACGATCGTCGCCTGATCCGCGGGGGTCGCCCCGGAAGCGTAATAGAGGTCGGCCAGCGGGGTGTGAGCGACATGCGGAGTTGCTGAAACTGCCATCGAGACGATCCCCACAATACCCAGGGCGCTCCCAAAGAGTGCGGGCGCGAGGCTCGTCTGCTTGAGAGCCCAATACAAGGCCAGGAAGAGGGGGATCGCCAAAATGAGGGCCGTCAGGTATATGATATTCTCTACGACGCGAATTGCTTTGATGCTAGGGAATCTGATGACCCACTCCGTGAGGTCGCTAGGGTCGTCTCCTATGATCACAGTGACGAGGATCAAGACGAGAATGAACAGGATGCCACCTAAAATGCCGGCCAGCCCACCCCATCGAAGAACGCTTTTTTCCTGCTCTATCTTTTGTAAATCAGTCATCATTTGTCTCCTTTTTGAACGTTTTTGACGAGTTTCATTGAACTGAACTTGATAAAACTGTACCCCCCATTCTGGAGCCCCATCCTGATCCTGGAGGCTGAAATAGGTTGGAAATGCTATGTAGGCAAACCTCCTTAAAAGGTCTGTTTTAGGACGATTCTTCTCCACAATAATCGTAGATTGTCTAAAAATTGACGAACCGATTATAGTGAGGGCAATGCCGCTACTGTCATAAAAATGGTGACCACGGCTGTCAGGCCCCAAA
>JBFGLD010000386.1:0-5915 GCA_041576335.1 Anaerolineae bacterium
GGCTACGATGGCCAATTTGCCTACCAGATTGCCCTCAACCCGCTTGAGGCCGCGCCCTATTTGGATGTACCCGCTTACCGTTATCAACGTATTCTATATCCCCTGGTAGCGCGACTATTAGCGCTCGGCCGGCCGGGCTTTATTCCCTGGACCCTAATCCTGGTCAATATTGCGGCGATTGGCCTGGGTACCTGGGCGACCCAGGAGCTTTTGGAGGAATTCCGAGTTAGCCGCTGGTATGCCCTGGCGTACGGTCTATACGGGGGGCTGCTCATGGCTCTTCGCACCGACCTCAACGAGCCGCTGGCCCAAGCGCTGGTTCAACTCGCCATGTTGGCCTGGGTTCGAGAGCGACGTGGGTGGGCCGTGGTGGCTTTTAGTCTGGCCGCCCTGGCCAAAGAAACGGCCTTGATCTTTTTGGCGGCCTATCTCATGTACGTGCTGGTGCGCCGCCAATGGCGCTGGGTTGTCGGACTGAGCCTGGCGGCGTTTCCCTTTTTGGCGTATCAATGGTTTTTGAGAGTGCAGTTGGGTCAGTTGGGCGTTGGCTCCGGCGGGGCCGGGGCAACGCCTTTTAGCTTGATTCCGCTTGGCGGCTGGTTAACCATTGTCGAAGTAAAGTTCTCGGCCTTTGTCGTGATTTCGTTAATCGTTGTTCCCATGTCAGTCCTGCCTAGTTTGGCGGGCCTGTGGCTGAGCTTGCGGGGTTTGCTGCAAGGCGTGGTTCATCCGTTTGTGATTTGCCTGCTGCTTAACAGTGCGGTCATTCTATTTTTGCCGAATTCAACCTTCCGGGAGCCGGTCGCCATGTTGCGTCTGACTATCGGCCTGGTGGTCAGCATGCTGCTGTATGGCGCTTTGACCCGCTCGTGGCGCGTACTTAACTACAGCTTATTTTGGATTGCGACCAACGTATTGTTGTTGAAGGGCGTTGCCGGATAGGGCTTAGGTAGGACTATTGACGGATTTACGCCGAGATAATGGTTATAGTAAGTTGAAGTTATTATTTATATCATCCAAGGGTATTCAAGATGAGTTCAGTCAACGTAGCTGTTATTGGAATGGGTTACTGGGGGCCAAATCTGGCCCGAAATCTTGGTAGACTGGCCGCGGCCAACCTGCATACGGTGTGTGATATTCGGCAAAAAACGCTGGCCCAGGTAGCACAACAATATCCGGCGGCCAGCTTGACGACCAACTACCACGACGTGCTCGAAAACCCGGCCATCGATGCAGTGGTGATTGCCACGCCGGTAGCAACCCACTATACGCTGGCCAAAGCCTGTTTGAAAGCCGGTAAGCACGTTCTCGTCGAAAAACCGCTGGCTGCAACCTCGACCGAATGTCGCGAATTGATCGACTTGGCCGGCAGCCACAATAAAGTACTGATGGTGGGTCACGTTTTTAGGTACAATGCCGCGGTGCAAAAGCTGAAGTCGTATATCGACAGCGGCGAGCTGGGCGAAATCTATTACATCTATTCCAGTCGTCTTAATTTGGGGCGAGTGCGTCACGACATCAATGCCTTGTGGAACTTTGCCCCGCACGATATTTCGATCATCATTCATCTGCTGGACATGATGCCGGTGCAGGTCAACGCCAGCGGCTTTTCTTATATTCAAAGCAGGGTCGAGGATGTTGTGTTTATGACGCTTAATTTTCCAACCGGCATTGGCACGCACATCCACATTAGCTGGCTCGATCCCCGCAAGGTGCGTTTGATGACGGTTGTGGGCAGCAAAAAAATGGTTATTTACGATGACGTTAGCAGTGATGCTAAAATTCAAGTTTATGATAAAGGCGTCACTCGGCAGCCACCGCATCAATCATTGGGGAATTTCAGTAGTTTCGGCGAATTTCAGTTGCTGTTACGGGCCGGCGACGTATTGATTCCTAAACTAGATTTTCTCGAGCCGCTCAGGGTAGAATGCCAGCACTTTATCGATTGCATCGTGGAGGGCAAGCACCCTATCACAGATGGGTTGGAAGGGTTACGCGTAGTGCAGGTATTGGAAGCAGCGCAGCGTTCGTTAAGAAATCAAGGCCAGCCGGAGGCGATTGATGGTACATCATACCTGGCCTGATACGTGTCGCATTTATCCCAATGTCGAACTCGGACCCGGCGCTGAGATTGGGGAGTTTGTCATTATTGGTCTGCCGCCGCGTGGCAAAGCTGCCGGCCAGCTAGCAACTGTAATTGGTTCGAACGCTGTCATTCGTTCCCATACGGTTATTTATGCCGGCAACGTTATCGGCGATGAGTTTCAGACCGGGCACGCCGCGATGGTGCGCGAGCTTAACAAGATTGGACACAATGTAAGTATCGGCACTCACACGGTCATAGAACATCACGTCAATATTGAGGATGACGTACGCATCCACAGCCAGGCCTTTATTCCGGAGTACTCGGTATTGGAGCAGGCGTGCTGGATCGGTCCAAACGTCGTATTTACAAACGCGCTCTACCCTCGCTCAGCCGGGGCCAAACATCACCTGAACGGGCCGCGAATCTGTCGCGATGCCAAGATTGGGGCGAACAGCACCTTACTTCCGGGAGTGATTATCGGCGAGAATGCGCTAGTTGGGGCAGGCAGCGTGGTGGTAAAGGATGTGCCGGCCGGTAGAGTGGTGGCCGGCAATCCGGCCCGGATTATTAAAGATGTGTCAGATTTAGGCGTTTATCCACCGCTTCACGAGGAGGACTCATGATTCCACTGGTAGATCTCAACATACAATATTGTCACATTAAACCCGAAATCGATGCTGCGATTGAACGGGTTATCAGCCAAGGTAACTTTATTTTGGGTGGAGAAGTCAGGACTTTTGAAGCCGAGTTTGCCGATTTTTGCCAGGCACGGTACGCCATCGGCATTTCGTCCTGCACCGCCGCCCTGCAGCTGGCCCTCCGGGCTTGCGGTGTCGGCCATGGTGATGAAGTCATTACGACACCACTGACCTTTATTGCCACGACCGAGGCCATTTCTCACGTGGGTGCGCAGCCGGTCTTCGTAGATATTGATTCAACGACTTACAATCTCGATCCGCATCAAATTGAGGCAGCTATTACCGAGCGAACCAGGGCCATCGTGCCGGTTCATCTTTATGGCCAGCCCGCGGAAATGGACCTAATTCTTGAGATTGCCAGGCGGAACAACCTGTTCGTTATTGAGGATGCGGCCCAGGCCCACGGCGCAGAGTATAAGGGCCGGCGCGTGGGTACTCTTGGAAATGTGGGCTGCTTCAGCTTTTATCCCGGCAAGAACTTGGGGGCCTACGGTGATGGGGGCATGGTTGTGACCAATGATCCGGATATTGCCGACCAGGTCCGCCTGCTGCGTAATCATGGTCGCCGTGATAAATATGAACATTTGATTGAGGGGTATAGCTACCGGCTTGATGCACTGCAGGCCGCAATTCTGAGCGTAAAATTGCGTCATCTGGAGCATTGGACCGACTGTCGCCGCCGGCACGCGCACCTGTATAACAGCTTATTGCGGGATACATCCGTCGCCACACCGACAGAGGCCGCCACAGTCCGGCACGTGTATCATTTATACGTGGTCAATAACGTCGAGCACCGGGCCGACGTGCAGCAGCAGCTTAAGGCGAAGGGCATTGCCAGCGGGGTTCACTATCCGATCCCGCTCCATTTGCAGCCGGCCTACCGGCGGCTGGGGCACCAGCCTGGCGATTTTCCTAATGCCGAAGCAGCCAGCCAGTACATATTGTCACTGCCGATGTACCCCGAGTTGATGGACGGGCAAATCGATTTAGTGGTCCAGGAACTGAGCAGGTGTGTGTCATACGCTGCTATTTAGGAATAATGAGCCCTATGAGCTTTGCCCAACATCTTATGAGCGTTTTAGACCGGCGAATTTTGCTGGTGATCGTCTCTCTTCTGGCCGTATTGTGGGTTCAGGCGCCCAGATTGACCGATGAATTTCGGGTTGATCGTGATTTTCGAAGCTTTTACTGGATGAACAAGTTTGAGGACCCGGCGCTCTTCCCAAATGATCCAATGAGGATAGGTCAGCTAAGCTACACAGCTGTACACTTGTTTGGGGATAAGGTTCCCTTATATTTCTATAGCTTGGGTTATGGCTTGCTCTTCTATGTAGCCAGTTTCTTCGTCGCACCGGTTTTCTTTAGCAATCTCTTGCCTCTTTTCCTCATGCCTATCACGGTCTGGTACCTGTTTGAATTTGGAAAGGCCGTAAGCGATCGAAATTCTGGCTTGGCTTTGGCGATTGGCTTCATCCTGCTCAACCTGGCTTCATCCTCCTCGCTTTCCGTTCTAACCGGCTTGCAACGCTCTTTTACACTTCCGCTGATTATCATTTTTATCTACTATTTACACCGGCAGCGATATTTTGCGGCAGCCGTCACAGTCATTGTCAGCGCGTTGATTTATGCTCCTGTTTTTGTCTTAGCGATGGCCACCTGGGGTTTTTTTGCTCTGAAGATGCGTTGGGGTCCGCAATTTAAGCTCACGGCTGCAAAACATGAATTGGCCTTTATGTTGATCGCGTTCTTGGTGGGCACGCTCATTCTGTCTCCGGTTGTACTGCCACGCTTCTCCCAAGCTTTTATCGGTGAAGCATTGGGACAGACCAACGAATCGCCCGTCAATCCGGCTCCAATCTCTTATGAAAATTTGTGGGATAACCCGGCCTATCTTGCCGGAGGAGCATATCCACTGTTTTACTTTTTTCCATTCGTGGGCCGGGGTGGATTGGTTGAAGATAGTGAGGAGGCTGTAAATTTCCTGCTTTTGTTGGTTTTGAGCGCTTTGATTTATCTGGTCTTACGGCGTCGCACCGTTGAGGTGCCGCAGGTGGTTCGTTCGCTATTGTGGGCGAGCTTTATTATGTTCACTGCAGCCTGGGGCGCGATCTGGTTAACCGGTTCATTCTATTTTTATGTGCCGAATCGTTATACTCGCACCGGCCTATTTTTGTTTCTGCTGGTATTTGTAGTGTTTAATGGTCGACAAGCTATCACAGAAGCTTTAGCCCTTTTCCGGCGTGATCCACGACAGTTAGTTTGGTTAATCGTTGCGGTCGAGTTATTTATATTTGGTCTTGTCATTTTCTATCCATCCCATCTCAGCACGATCAATAGCTTTAATATGAAGTGGCTCTTGGGGCCGGCCGGGTTGATTTTTGCTATATTGGCTCTTGCCACCATCAGCAAACCGCCTAGGTTAACCCCCGAAGCTGCAAAATTAAGGCCATGCTTTGCGAGTCGTGCCTTGATTGGAGTCACGATTGGTCTTGTTTTGCTGGGGTGGGGCGCCTATACCCGAGTCACTAGCTCCGTTGGCGTGGTAAACCCACCGCTGGCCGAACGAGAACTCTTGGCATTTCTTGAGACATTGCCTCAAGATACGACTTTAGCCGGTACCCCTTGCACGCTGGACAACATACCCCTATTTGCCAAACGAGCTATCTTATTCAGCTGCTTTTATAACCTTGAACATGCTTCCATCCCACAGGCACTTGAGGCCTATTATAGCGATCAAGCCTACGTTGTTGCTGACTTTTGCCGGGCCTACGACGTTGATTATTTGGTGGTTGATCTTAACGCTTATTCCCAAGAATTTTTGGCTCAAGGACAGATATTCTTCGAGCCGTATAACCAGGAGTTGCTAGCCCGTATTAATGACAAGGAGACATTTGCTTTGGCTCAGATACCTGATGACCACAAGGTATTTCAATCCGATAGCTTATTCGTCGTTTCCTGCATGGCTTTAGCGGATATCTTGAAAGCATGAACCCTTTACGATCTAAATCTTCACGACCTAAAATGTACGGCTTTGGGTTCCTATTTATTGGCCTTTCTATGTTACAGTTTGTTATACAGGTTAGCACGCTTACTAGGGGCGTCGAGTTTATTGTCACCACACTTACCAACGA
>JBFGLD010000387.1:0-5911 GCA_041576335.1 Anaerolineae bacterium
AGGGCGTGACCGATACCCGGATGCACTCCCTGGTCAAGCGCCTGCGCCGGCGCATCGAGCCAAATCCTAAAAAACCACGCTACATCATCACGGTCCGCGGCCACGGATTTCGCATGGCGGACGGTGACGAAGTAGAGCCGTCCGGCTGACCTAGTTCGTTACCAGCCCATTTTCCAGGCGGCCAGCAGGCTAATGATGAGCAGGCTCAACAGCAGCAACAAGATAATAGCTAAGACCAGGGCTTCTAAAGAGAAGGCAAACATTTTTATTTCCCGTAATATTTTCCAAAAGCCTATTTCGATTTTAACCTACCCCATCTTCTTAAAGCATAGTCGCTTTTTAACAATTGTGCATGACGATTTCGTGACAACTATCTGACTTTTTTAAGACAAGCATGACCGTTGATTTAAGGAAATATTGATGGCAACTACAACTCTGTCGGAATTTTCAATCGCCAAATCCTGGCAGTCGGATTTGCGCGGCCCGGCTCGCTGGATTTTATCCCATACGCTGCGCCACAAGCTTTATCTGATCGGAATCTTCGTCGGTGCCTTCGGAAATGCCATTGGTGCAGGTTACCTGGCCAAGTTTGTGGGCTGGGGTTTTGATGCCATAATCAAAGATAACAACATAACCGCTTTAGGCTGGATTGCGGTGTGGTTAATTGCGTCTCAATTGGTTCGCGGGGTTCTGATGCTAATGCGTAATTTTTGCAGCGAGGTCGTCGGCCAGCGGGTTGAACGGGATACGAGAGACGAATTGTACCTAAGCTTGATTGGCAAAAGTATGTCATTTCACGACCGCCAATCCACCGGCGATTTGATGGCCCGGGCTACGAATGACGTCCGCGAAGTCAACTTGTTGTTTAACCCCGGGGTTAACCTGGTCATCGGCTCACTCAATTTTATTATTGCCCCTTTTATTTTAGTCCCCTCAATCCATCCGCAACTACTGCTGTTTCCGTCGATTTACGTTATTCTCTACGTCTATCTGCTGCGCGATTATTTGCGGAGCCTTCACCCGGCCACTGAGGCGGTTCGCCGCGAATTTGGACAGCTCAACGCCACGCTGGCCGAGGCCATTGATGGTATTGAAACGGTCAAAGGCGCAGCGCAGGAGAGCAGAGAGGCTTCCCGCTTCCGGCAGTCCCTGGTCAAATGGCGTGATGCGTTTGTGTGGCAGGGAGATATCGAGGCAAAATTTTTACCACTGTTGTTGCTCGGTTTGCTCGAGGCCACCGGTCTGCTGCACAGCCTTATTTTGTTTCAACAGGGCTTAATCGAGGCAGGCGACGTGGTAGCCTTTAACGGAATGCTGCTGATGTTTCAATTTCCCACGTTCGTGGCCCAATTTGCTTATTCTCACGTTTCGACCGGGCTGTCGAGCGCACGCCGTATCTTAGAAATCATCAACACCAAAAGCGACGTTGACCAAAACCTGTCCGGATATGGCCAGGAAATGGGCGGCAGCATCGACTTTGACCAAGTGACCTTTGGCTATAACGGCGTCAGTCCAGCCTTGAAGCAGGTCAGCTTCCAGGTCAAGCCGGGCCAAACCGTAGCTGTTGTGGGACAAACCGGCTCGGGCAAGAGCACCATCGCCAAGCTGATCAACCGAACTTATGATGTGGCCGGCGGCCAGGTTAGAATCGGCGGGGTCGATGTGCGCGACTGGAACCTGGAGGCACTCCGCCAACAGATCTCAATTATTGAGCAGGATATTTACCTGTTCTCGCGAACAATTGCGGAGAACATTGCCTTTGGCTGTCCCGAGGCCACGCGTCCCGAGATTATTGAGGCGGCTAAAGCCGCTCAAGCCCACCACTTTATCATGGGTTTTAAAGATGGCTACGACACGGTGGTGGGCGAGCGAGGCGTCACCCTATCCGGTGGCCAGCGGCAGCGTATTGCCCTGTCTCGAGCTTTTTTAACCAATCCGCGGATATTAATTTTGGATGATGCGACCAGCGCAATTGACAGCGCCACCGAAGATCAAATCCAGCGTGCAATCGAACGCGCGGCGCGAGGACGTACAACATTATTGATTACACATCGTCTCTCCCAAATCCGCTGGGCCGATTTGATTGTCGTCTTGCGTAAGGGGGCAGTGGTCATGGTTGGCAACCACGAAACACTGCTGGCGGAGTCTGAAGCCTATCGCACTATTTTTGCCAGGTATGATTAAGGAGGAATCAATGAATAGACGCATAATCATATTATCTGCCGTGCTCTCCGGTTTAGTGCTACTGGCCGCCATCGCCGGCGCGATGGCCTTTACCGGCTACGCAGTGGCTGCACCTGCGGCCCAGGTTACAACGCCGGCCGGTGTTGATACGCTGGCGTACGTTAGCGTATCGGCCCTGGTTTTTGAGCCGATTAATCCGGACATTCGCTTTAACAAGAATACGGCCCGCCAATTGTTGAGCCTCACCGGCCAAGCGCACGACGTTAGCGGCACTAATATTTTCATGGCCCCTATATACTTGCCGGACCGCGGCCTGTTAATGGGTATCACCGTCTTTGGGGAGGATTTTGATAACCAGGGCGCGGTACAGGTTCGCCTAAAGCGGTGCGACCACGGCCAGGCCCGCTGCCTGAGCCTGGCCGAACCAACCAGCACTAATCCGTTCGCCCTGGGCCAATTTGAGACGCTTAAAGTGACCAACCTGAACGAAGTGGTGAACAACAACTTGTATAGTTATATTTTGGAGCTTGACTTAACAGCGCTGGGCGGCAGCGGGCTGCGCTCGGTCAGGCTAGAGTTGTTGGATCGTAGTGGTAGTGGGGGAGGCGGAGGTGGGCAGGCTGAAATCTGGAGCCTGTCCGGCAGTTTGACCAGTTTCTTGTTGCCTGATACCGGCTATACTCAGGTTCAGATCTGTACCGACGATTTGAGCCACTTGCCCAACACAACACATTACCCGGTCCTGGTTGTCGATGGTGAATCAACCCGATTGTCGGGAAATAAATGCCTGACCACCTGGGGACGCACCATCGAAATCCGGCGATCGTTCAATACGGGTCCGTCATCAGGAACTTATCAGTATTTGAGATAGCCGTCTGTCAAAAAATCCGCCAATTGGACCTGGCGGATTCTTAGGCGCGGGTAAGGGCTGTTTTGACAGTTAATTGACCGGGTTAAATTCGGTGCCGGCACCTTGAATTTCAGTGGGCAATCTGATCGTGCCTGTCGAGGTGCAGCGGCAGTCGATCGTGTTACTGGTGAATGGAACCGCCGGTTGATTACCAACTCTCGCCTCGGCCACATACCGCACCAAGCGTTCATCTGTGGCCGGGTTAAAAGCGGGCAGCCCGGCGCGACTGCATTGTATGTCCGGGGCGGCGTTTGCCACCATGGCGGCGCCGTCCTCGGTAGTGCCGATCTGAACCCCCATCGGAGAACCGATGCGGCTGGTGACTACCGTATTGTAACAGAATATTTTTCCAAGAGTCGACTCGAAAGGACAAACCTCGACCGTAGACAGCTGATAAGTTTCGGCAACTAAGGTGACTTGATCGACCTCAGGATCGAAGTGATTCCATTGGAAAAAGGCCCTATCCGGACTGCCAATACCTGGAGGGGCCACGACTGTCGTGCACGTAACGCTGGCAATATCCAATATAAAGCCCTCACCTTCACGCGGCACGAGTTCGACATTGACCATGGCCTGCGCGGTGCACACGCCGTTATCGGCAAAAAGAGTGATCTTATAAGGCCCCAGTTCGCTCGAACTGTCCGTAGGAAAAGTGACCCGACTATTAGTGTCGGTCGTGGAAACTGACTCTACGTCACCGGTGGGACTTTGAAATAGAATGTCGAAATTGGTCGCGTTGATTATATTCCACTCTAAGGTAATGTCCTCACCCCGCCTGGCAATAACGTTAACCGGATTGACCGGATCGTAGACATCGCCCACGCCCAGAATAACGAATTTGTTGATGACCGGCGCGCCGTAAACGCGGTCTCCGCCGGAACTAAAGGTGCATTCCCTAATTACTTCAAGGGTAACGCCGATGATGGGGCCAAAATAGACACCCTGCGGATTGCGCATGCGCCAGTAGCTCTGGTGAATGCCGGGCGTTGACGGTACATTGAGCAGTACCTCCAAAATAGCCGTTTGGTTGGGCTTGCCTTCCGGCACGATGAGCATGTTGGTATCTACTATCGTATTGCGTCGGGGGGGGTCGGCCGGATAAGGTGACTCAAAGGCAACACCGCCGGAACCCATAGAGCGCCCTCCGTAAAAAGCCAATTCGTAACCCGGCCCCCAGGTGCAGGTCCCAACGTTTTGCAGCCGCCAGGCCCGATGAATCGTAGAGCCGGCGACGGCTTTAACCGCCACATCATCATCCTCGATCACGCTGATGCGCCGGCTCGTATCCGGGGGAAAAGGCCCCAAATATTTGGCGGCGTCACAGACGGGAGGAATAAGCGGGGGCAGATAATCCTGGGTAGGACCCCAAGGCACGCCGGGTGCAGCCGGCGGCGGTGGGTAGAGCCGGGGCAGGGGCGGGGTTGCCGTTGGCACCACGGCTGCTTCGACCACAAAGGCTGCCCCGGCCTCGTCGGCAACGGAAACTATCGTGACCGGGGTGCGGGTGGGGGCGGGTGTGGCGATCACAACGGTGGGCTGTATGGCCGGCGGAGGCGTGCTGACCCCGGCAAAGGTAATCCCGGCAGCCTGCCGATCGACAACGACCACGTTCAGCGACTCTAGCGTGGGGGTGATTACATTCTTGTTGATGGTGGCCACCGTAACGGCATAGACACCGGCCTCTTGTGGAATCCATTCCTGGGTCACAACGCCCTGCACGGGCACATCAGACCGAATCAGTCGATCCTGGGCCTCGTCAACGCGTCTGACGCGCAGCTCAACTCGAGAAACATTATCGCCACCAGGGTGGGCGCTCTGAATTTGCACCGGACTACGAGCTAAGACCTTGACCGTGCCATCCGTCTCGGGAACGGGGGCAAGAATGGCGACTTCAGACGGCCACGGCGATGAGGGTAAGAGCAACCAAAAAAGCACGGCTGCAATCAGGAGCAAGGCCAGAATTAGCGGCAAAATTGGCGATCGTCGTCTGGCCGGCGGTGGCAGGATGGTCAGGTTTTGACCTACCCTCAACTCCATCTCTTCTACCCGGCCGGGTTCGATAATTGTGCCGGGCTCGACGCTGTAAATGATAGAATCTTGTTTGACACCGAATTTTTTGGCAACAGAGGCAAATGTGTCTCCTTGTTGAGCCCTGTACCTGATGGGAATAGCCAGAGTTTGCCCGGGACGGAGTCGTGATGGCATATCTTTAAGCTCGTTTGGATTGGACTGAACAAGCAAATCTTCTGAAAAGCTGTGCCGTCGAGCTACGTCGGAGAGCGTTTCATTCTCTCCAACAACATGTTTAGGAAATTTATAAGCCATTGTATTGCCTCAACTCGAATTAGCATCAATTTTATCTTTTGGCTGCCATATAATTTTAGCGGGTTATCATAATTCATCAGGACGAAGACAAAACCCGGGCTGAAGGGTGTAAGCCTCATTTGACTTCAAAACCGAGGAAATCGGAAACGGCCGGTGTCCCCTGGACGTTGTAGCCCATCACCTTGATGACGTAAGTTCCGGGCTGAACGGGCGTAAACGATTGGGAAACAGTAAAAGTCGTTTGCGGAAATGGAGGGCGGTCGGCCCGTAAGAGCACGTTCTTGTCACCTGAAGGCAGCTCAACGGCATAGAGCTCGACGTGCGAAATCTCTTGATCACCCTGCGTGCGGGAACGAACCACGACCGGTTGATTTGCCGGCAGGGGTGCATCGGGCGGTCTCACCAGGAGCCAGGTTCGGAGTTCTGGGGCGGGCGTTGGTCTCTCGTCAGAAGCTGCGCAGGCGGTAACTAACCCGGTGCACAGGATCAAGG
>JBFGLD010000388.1:0-5908 GCA_041576335.1 Anaerolineae bacterium
CTTAGGCTTGGATTTTAGACGAATCCAATTTACACCGGACCTGTTACCGGGCGATATTACTGGCAGTTACGTATACGACCGCACTCAGAACCACTTTGAGCTGCGAAAAGGACCCATCTTTAGCAACATTATTCTGGCCGATGAGATCAATCGAGCCTCACCCAAAACGCAGTCGGCCCTGTTAGAGGCGATGCAAGAGTATCAGGTCACTCTAGAGGGTGAAAGCATGCCGCTGCCCGAGCCCTTTATCGTTATCGCCACCCAAAATCCGATCGAATACGAAGGCACGTTTCCGCTGCCCGAAGCCCAGCTTGACCGGTTTTTGATCAAACTCTCCATTGGTTACCCTGCGCCGGACGAGGAGCAAGAGATATTAAGACGCCGTCGAGAACGCCGCCGCGACACGGTAGAGCTGACCCAAGAAACCGACGTGAACGAACTGTTGGCCATGCGCCAGGCCGTTGAAAACATTTTTATTAATGAGGACATCGAGCGGTACATCGTCGACTTGGTTAATAAAACGCGCCGAGATAAACGCGTGGCTGTCGGAGCGAGTCCACGCGGCTCATTGGCCTTGCTCACGTTGGTACGGGCACACGCGGCCCTATCTGGGCGCGATTATGTCCTCCCCGACGACGTCAAACGCTTCGCCAAACCTGCCCTGGTCCACAGGCTCATTTTGGAACCCGGTTTGTGGATGAAGCAGCGCGCTGCCGACGATATTGTCGCGGCAATTGTGCAGGCTACCGCCGTACCGGTGATTGATGTATAACTTGAAAAATCTTGCCTTACGTCAGCTAGAAAATTTTTAGGTCACGGCGAAGGCCCACAATCCTGATGAAACGATATTTTTTGCTGAGCCTGCTCATATTTCTCCTAATTTTTGTTGGCCTTGCCGCTTTTAGCGGTGCAGTCCTTGTTTTGGCGATTCCCCTGATCATTTATCTTGGTGCCGGTCTGCTTTTCCAGCCTGAAGCAACCCAACTCAACGTTGTACGTCACTTGACCGCCACTTACGTCGATGCCTATGAGCCGGTTGTGGTCAAGGTCACGATTCTTAATACGGGACCGTCCTTAGAAGAGGTTTACATTGAGGATCTCGTACCTGAGTCTCTGACTTTGATCGAGGGTGAACCTGGCCGGTTGACGTCGCTGCCGGCCGGCAGGCAGATTCAATTGACCTATACCTTGATTGGGCCGCGAGGATCATACCAGTTTACCGGTCTGCGAATTTCGGCCAGCGACCGGCTGGGCATATTTACAAAAGAGAAGGTTGTGCCGGCCCGTGGCCGGCTGCTCGTGCTGCCAGAAGTGATCAAGCTGCGCCGAATCGTTATCCGGCCAACGCAGACGCGGGTTTATTCGGGTCTGATTCCCACTCGACAGGGCGGGCCCGGCGTAGAATTTTTTGGCGTGCGGGAATATCAACCGGGCGACCCGCTGCGTTGGATCAACGGCAGAGCCAGCGCCCGGCACCTTAACCAGCTTTTTATTAACGAATTTCAGCAAGAGCGAATGGTCGATGTGGGGCTGATTTTAGACGCTCGCGAACAAAGCAATGTCTACGCGCCCGAAGGCTCTCTCTTTGAGTACGCCGTCCAAGCCACCGCCGCACTGGCCGGCGAGTTCCTGAATGCAAGTAACCGGGTGGGGCTTTTTATCTATGGCGATACCTTAGACTGGACTTATCCCGGCTATGGTAAAATTCAGCGACAGCGCATTTTGTGGGCCCTGGCTCGAGCCGCGCCCAGCGCTAGCGAAGTTTTTGCCAAGTTGGAGCATTTGCCGACGCGTCTTTTTCCTGCCCGCTCGCAGCTCGTTTTTATCAGCGCATTACAGCCCGGCGACGCGGAGGTATTGGTGAAACTGCGAGCGCGGGGATATCAACTGTTGGTGGTCAGTCCTAATCCCATCTTATTCGAGCGAAAGTCACTCGGTGTTGGGATGGATATTGAAATGGCTACACGAATAGCTCATCTTGAGCGAGCGTTACTCCTGGGCAAACTGCAACAAGCCGGTATCCAGGTGCTCGATTGGCCGGTCGAAACCCCGTTCCAACAAGCCGTGCACCTTGCCATGAGCCGTGTTCAATCGTGGAACTATCCGTTATAATCAGTATTAGTCTGGCTACCCTGACCTTAGCTTTGGGTTATGCGCTGGAGAGGGCTTGGCTGGAAAGTGCACTGGTTATTGTGGTGGGGTTATCATGGTTTATTGCCCAAGCACGGGGCTGGCAGCGGTTGATGACGCCGCTCGCCTTCAGCGCCTTGGTTGCCCTGGCGGCCATCGGAGCTTGGCGCGGGATCGGCGCCGGTTGGATGTTAAGCGGTATGGTGATGACCCTGGCCGCCTGGGACCTCGTCCGCTTTGAGCGCCGTATTAGAGAAGCGACCGACATTGAAGATGCTGCCCTCTTACGCCGGGCCCATTTCCGCCGTTTATTTAGCACATTAAGCTTGGGGCTCCTGCTCGGCGGCTTGGCCTTAAGCCTACGCCTTAGTCTGAACTTGGGTGGGGCCATCCTGTTGGGCTTGCTAATACTTTTTGGCTTAGGGCGTGTTGTTGGGGTGTTGAGGCAGCAATAAACCGGAACTGATCCATCGCTACCAACAAACGATGAGTTTAGCAGCTTTCCAGAAACTCAATAGTGACTTCATAACATTATTATGGTGCTTAGGCAAAATCAAGACGGAGAACATAGCAAAATGACCAAAGCCAATTTACTCATCGTTCTTAAAGCTTCTTACCTGAAACTCGAGGCGCTGCTGGCCGCACTCAGTGAGGTTCAGATGTCTCAGGCGGGGGTCTACGACAAGTTATCGATCAAAGATGTGTTAGCCCATCTGGCTGCCTGGGAGCGCTTGGTGGTTGATTGGATCGAGACATCGCAGCGGGGTGAGCTAACTGTTCGTTACGCTCCCGGCTTTGAGTTGGTGGACCGGGCCGATGCCGAACAGGTCATGGACCGCCTCAACGAGCACGTTTACCTAGAAAACAAAGACCGGCCGTTTAACCGGGTACGAGCCGATTTACTGGCGGGCCACCAGCGTCTCGTCATGACGGTGGAGGGGATGTCCGAACAAGACTTAACGGAGCCCGGCCGCTTTCAGTGGTGGCCCGGGCGGCCCGTCTGGGAGCCTATTGCGGCGAACAGCTACGAACACTACCGCGAACACATCGAGCTCATTGAGTCGTGGTTGGAGGCAGCTAAGACGGGCTAGTTCAGAAAGCTTCATCTTCCCGCCAGCGCGTCTTTGGCGAAACCACGTTACGAAAGGCTAACTGCGACATATGCCTGCGCTGGCTGCTGGTCCAATCGATCCGGGGCCGCTTGGGATTTTCCGGAAGATAGCCCAGCCGATACAGCGCCATCAACTCCAGCTCCTCGGGCACCTGCAGCAGCAATTTAATCTCTGACCAGGCTTCCGGAATTTCCATAGGCGTGCTGATGAATTGAATTCCCAAGCCCAATTCAGCGCACAGCAGCCAGATATTTTCGATGGCCATGCCCAAAGAAAGCAAACAGTAGAACCCGGACAGATCGTCGGGTACATACTCCTCTTTAGTCAGCAGCGCAGCCAAAATCAAGGGGCTGTTTGCGACCAGCTTGGTATTATCCTGGCCTAACGTACGAGCTACGCCTAACTTGTTTATCAAGTTGAGCGCTTTGTCACTAAAGATTTGGCGCACAAATGGGCGCAGCGGGGCGGGCAGCTGGTCGATCAAAATACCGTCCCCGCGCGCTTCTAACTCCTGCTTGTTAAAGCGGAAATATTTCCGATACCGCTGGAAGAATCGACCTTCTTCCATCAATCTTGTCATTGTTTGGCCGCCGATTTCGGCGATGCGCTGCCGAATTGAATCGTCCTCAATCAAGACGAAACGCCAGGGCTGCGAGTTAAAGTGACTCGGGGCCCGGCTGGCTGCCTCGATCAATAGCATTTGATGTTCAATTTTTACCGGATCGGGACGGAATGGCCCATTGCTCGTACGCCGGTTACGGATAGCTTCCAAGAGTTCCACGATAAAATCCCTCAACGCTTGACTATAGTCTTGGCTAAATTTGACTGAAAATCGTATGATAAATTATTGGCCAAGAATGGGCAAAATTCTTGATTATTTTTCCGTTCAGTGTAATTGAAACCTGCCATTCCTATTGACCCGGCTTACCGCCAAGGTAAGACTGCGCTATAATCAGCTCGTCTCAAAGCAGAGGTGGACTATGACAACGACTGTTTGTGTAATAGGTATCCCGATGGATTTGGGCCAATCTCGACGGGGAGTTGATATGGGGCCGAGCGCCCTACGTTATGCCGGATTGGATGACCGGCTTCGCCGCCTGGGCTACATTATTGAAGATTACGGAAACATTGAAACCCCGGTCCGAGATACCTTACCACCGGAAGGCGGTTTAGCCTTTTTGCCGTCCGTCGTTACCGCCTGCGAGGCCATCTATCAGGCCGGGCGAAAGGCCATTTCGGCGGGCCGGCTACCACTGTTTATTGGCGGCGACCATTCCATCGCGGTGGGCACTATCGGCGGGATTAGCCACGACGAGCCGGTCGGGGTGCTGTGGATTGACGCCCACGGCGATTTTAACACTCCCGAGTCATCACCGAGCGGGAATCTGCACGGCATGCCCTTGGCAGCGCTACTGGGCCAAGGTGCGTCTGAGCTGGTCGATCTGGGGCGGCCCGGCCCCAAACTTAAAGCCAGTGACGTGATGTTGATCGGCGTCCGCGACCTGGACAGGCAAGAGCGGGTTATGCTCAAAGAAAGCGGGGTCGGGGTTTACTCGATGCGCGAAATTGACGAACGCGGCATGGCCTCAGTCGCCAATGAAGCGCTGCGTCGGTTGAGTCATTTACCCCGTCTGCACGTTAGCTTGGATATGGATAGCCTGGATCCTAACGAAGCGCCCGGCGTCGGCACGCCGGTTTCCGGCGGGTTAACTTATCGCGAGGCTCACCTTTTGATGGAGATTATTGCCGACTGCAGCTGCGTTGGCTCAGTCGACATCGTGGAAATCAATCCGATTTTAGATCACCGCAACCATACGGCCCACATCGCCACTGAACTGATCACGTCGCTGCTCGGCCAGTCGATTCTGTGATTTGACCGCAGCCGCGTGGCGCTGAAAATTATTCTTAATGGAGTTCCATTTCCATGACTCCATTAAGGACAAAATGTTGCCTGACGCCGACGATTTGTATTTGTAAAAACAATTAAAAGCGACAACCGTCAGCTGCCGAGTGAAGACGGTATCGACGGCATCTTAGCTGCATCCTGCATCATGCTCATTTGCGTTTCGAGATCTTTTTCACAGCAGTCACAGTGTTTAAGGTGCTGCCTTACTTTTGGCATAATCCTGGAAGGATCGCCGCCATCGGCAAGAATTTCAGCATAAAGGTCCAACAAGTCAAAACACTCTGCGCAACTAAGCTCATCCGCTTCCGTCTCCAGGGCATACTTTAATAAAGTTTGCCAAAGTGAGTTCATCATCTTTCCTTACTACCACTCTATGCCTCCCACTCAATAGACGCCGGTTTCCTGCTCCCTCTTACCGGGCAGAAGCCTGCCGGACACACTTAACCACCGCTTTGATTAATGGTTAAGGCGCCAAAGGATAAGGTCCGGTTAGTGTCAGCAGGCCACACCAACTCCAGATGATACGTCCCTGCCGGCACCTCCGGAAGCAAATCGAGCTGCCAGCGGGTATGGATAATATCACCGGGCTGCCAGATGGTTTGGCTATCGTTAAGAGTCTCGGCCAGAGACAAATTAAACCAGGCTTGCTGCGGTTCGCCGTTGGTATCCATCAAGCCGACATGTACATGGGTGGCGGCAGGAAGAGGTTGTTCAACCCGCCAGTATAGATCAATGGGGAAGGTAACAGCGGACAGGACTA
>JBFGLD010000389.1:0-5899 GCA_041576335.1 Anaerolineae bacterium
CTCCGGCCGGACCGGCCGTCTCAAAGGTGATCTGGCTCTGGTGCAAGAAACAGGGGTGGAAAGTATCGATACGCGACAGCCTACGGCGCAGGCTATCAGCGCGATTGTGAGTACGGCCGTACCTGACGAGAGCGTGGCCATCGCAACGACCACGCCCGCTGCTGTGGCCTCGATCGCAACCCCCCAGTCCGGTCAAGGATCAAGCTCGTCTGACCCGATCCCGCAAAACTTCGCTCGGCCTGATCAGCCGGTTTGGCTGATTCCTCTGGTCGCCCTGACTGCGCTTGTTGTTTTGGGAATCTTTGCCATTGCTTATATTCAGACGAAGCGGCAGCAGCGCTAAGTTAAATTAACTTCTCCAGGAGTTCCACCGTAGATGTCCATATCTGAACAGGCGCCCGACATACCGCCAAAAGCCGCCCCATCGTTTTCCAGGCGCAACATCCTTGTGGCCGCCAGGGGCGGTGGGATTGACTTTATTGGGCAAATCGTTGCGCTGGCGTCGCAGTTTATTATGGGGGTGGTGACAGCGCGCTTTCTAGGGGCCGAGCTTTTTGGTTTGTACAGACTGGCTCTGGCCTTTGTCAATTCACAGGCTGCGTTTACTCTGCTGGGGTTGCAGACTGGGGTTGTACGTTATGTTCCGATTGCCCAACACGAACGGGATGAAGAGCAATTGTGGAGCGTTATTCAAGTAAGCCTGATTGGGCCAAGCTTGATAAGTTTGATGCTAGGTCTTCTGACGTTTTTCTTCGCTGACGCTATCGCCGATCAAGTGTTTAAAAACTTGGCGCTAACCCCCATCTTGCGCTGGCTGAGTTTCCAGATCCCCCTCGTCACCCTTTCCACAATGCTCACAAGCGTGCTGCAAAGCTTTAAGAAGGTGCAGTATGGTGCTTACGCAGGCGTCATGACGCCGCGTATGACAAAACTCGTGCTGGCCACCGTTTTGTTGACTACCGGCTTTGGTGTGATGGGTGTCGTCGCTGCTCAACTGGTGGCAAGCACGGTGAGCGTATTATTCCTGTTTTACCTGTTGCATACTGTCTTTCCCCTCAATCGACTCCTGCGTGTTCGCAAACCCCAATTGGGCGACCTACTTCGTTTCTCACTTCCCCTTTACTTTTCCAAGCTGCTCAGAAGCCTAGGTGGAAAGTTTGAAACACTATTTTTGGGGTTTTTCGGAATGACCGCAGGCGTAGGGATTTTTGCAGCCGCCGCAGGGTTAAGCAGCATTAGCAATTTATTTTATGGATCCTTGGGAACAATTTCTGCGCCTATTTTTGCGGAACTGCACACCAAGCAGGAATATGACCACTTAAAGGGTTTTTATCAATCCGTAACGAGATGGGCCGTCACGTTTAATCTACCTTTCTTTATCGTCTCTATATTTTATGGCGAACCGTTATTGTCTATCTTTGGCCAAGAGTTTCGGGCTGGAGCGCTTAGCCTGGTTATTCTTGCCAGCGGATCATTGTTTAATGCGGCTACGGGCCAGTGCGGGCCGTTGATCAATATGATCGGCAAATCGAAAGTCAGCCTGACAAACTCGTTTAGTTATCTGGCCGCAACTATAATATTTGATTTTTTGCTCATTCCGCGCTGGGGTGTCGAAGGGGCGGCTTGGGCCGCCAGTTTGACCCTTATATTTATGAATCTCTTGCGCACGATAGAAATTTATTACTTTTTACGCATTTTACCTTTCAACCGAGCTATTCTAAAGCCGGTGGCCGCCAGCGGGGTCGCGACGGCAGCCGTGTATATTGTAAGCGAGCAGTTGAAACAGACTCATTCCATTATCCAGGTGGCCCTGGGCATCGCGGTGATAGGCGTCGTTTATGGGCTGATGATCGTCCTATTTAGATTTTCTCCGGAAGACCGGTTGATTCTTGATCGGTTAAAGAAGCGGCTGAGTATAAGTCGATTGCGCCGCAAGTAGCTAAACAGACACCTAAAATTTCGAAGCGAACGGATAGAAAGATGTTTAACACAAGCACGCTCAGCCGGAAAATAAAGCAAGATTTTTTGGATACTTCCCTGCCGCTCAAATTAACGATGACTATGGTCGGTTTAGGGCTGGGCGTTCTATTGGCTAGTTCGATCAGCGGGCAAACATGGCCGGCTGTGTTTGCCATAATTCTGGCCATCCCGGCCGCGATGTTATTAAGCAATTATCCCTTTGCCGGTGTTTTAATCTGGATTGTGGTTACGCCCTTATTCGTGGTCGGAAATGATACCGATTTGTATGTCTATTGGATCTTGCATCGGGCCGTCATTCCCTTTGCCTTAATTATGGTGCTGCTGCCCTATTTGTTTCGACTTCGAGATGCGTGGCCGGTCCGACTCGGCCTGGCTGAGCTGGCGATGATGGCGTTTCTGGGGTTTGTTCTGTTATCCGTATTTCTTCTCAGTTTTAGGTCTCGGTCCGCCCTTTTCCGGGCCTATGATCGCTATTTCATAGCCTATTGTTTATATTTGTTAATCCGATTTTCGGATCTCAAAAAGAGGGAATTAATGCTCTTGGTCGGAGCTGCTGCCATCCAACTGCTGATTCAGGCAGGGGTCGGCTTATTGGCCAATTTTGCTCCAAACCTGCTGCCGTTTAAGTGGACCGGCAGCCGGACTGCAGAAAGAACTGTCGGCACTTTTAATAATACGGCCCGCTACACCTCCACATTGGTGTTTTCCATGGTCCTCATCTATCAAGCGGCGATGACCCGACGGCGGGACAAAGCAAGAATATTTTTACTGTTTTTATTTGTTCTTGGAGCTTTCATGGTATTCATGTCTTTCTCGAAAGGCAGTTGGCTGGCCGGCATCATCGTATTGATGGGGATCATGCTGCTTTATCCCGGTCCAATGGTGCGCACGTTGGTGGCGATCGCCATTTTTATGGGTGTATTTGGCACAGGTTTGCTAGCCGTGCAGTTGGAGCAGGCTTCAAGCCGGCTTGAAGACGAGTCTGGAAATGAACGAATGACAGCCAATGCGGCGATGCTGAACATGCTTGAGGCCAGCCCCCTTTATGGCTGGGGATATGGTAACCTTGACAATTTGATTTCTGACTACGTCGTTAGCGTTGATGGCTTCTACGCACGTCAAAGTGCTTCTCATAATACCTCTCTAGCTCTGTTAGCCGAGCTAGGCGGGCTAGGTTTTTTGCTCTACTATTTTCCGGCCTTTTATTGGCTAAAATTGACGATCAATGCTTGGCCTTGTATGCCAAGAGCCGGTTTTGCCAGCCGTGTTCTCGTAGCCCTGCTGTGGCTTAGCATTCTATTTCATTTTGTCGTCGGCAATTTTTCAGATTTTCGGACGGGACCATCGGGCGTTTTTTCAACCACGCTTTGGTGGCTTACCTTGGGGCTCATTGCTTACCTTGTTTATCCTTCCACCCAATCTGAGTTAGTCCCGGATACGGAGAAAATGGGCCATGACGCCGGTCCTAAATTTTCGAATCGCCTCATCTAAAGGATCAGTGTTGTAATGCCCCAACTAATCTATATTTGCAGCAGCGCCCATGGTGGGTCGACCCTACTAGATCTTCTGCTTGGGGCTCATCCGCGTATTTTTTCATTAGGTGAGATCACGAATGAGTTCACGGATTATATGAAGCGCAACGAGTTATGCACCTGCCAGCTTCCACTGCACGCCTGTCCCGTTTGGCTGGCGGTTCGCAACAAGCTCCTCGAGGATTTATCACTAGATATTTTTCAAACGCCTGAAGAACTGCCTATATCAGAAACTCTCCTTTGGAGACAAGGTCCGGTCCTTCTCCAGCGGTTGGCTTATTATCAGAAACTGTTTTTGGCTTATGCAGGCCAGCCGGGCCTATTACCCTTTGAGGTCAAATTTTTGCCTCACGCGCCGCGCAGTGTCCACTTGACCCGGAACCTGCTGACTTTATACAAGACGGTCAGTGAGGTTGCCGGCTACGATATCTTGGTAGACTCTTCAAAATCGGCCCTCCGCATGAAATGGGTATTTATGTTGAACCCAGCGGAGGTCAAAGTCATTTACCTGGTACGTGATGGTCGGGGGGTCATGGCCTCCCATATGCGCAAAGGACGCAGCGCAAAATCTGCGGTTAGAAGTTGGCTTCATCAGAACGTGCAGACTCGGCGGCTCCTGCGCCACTTACCGAAAGAAGCCTGGATCTTGAGCCGGTACGAGGATTTATGTGCAGACCCTACCGCGGAGTTAGCCCGCATCTGTCGGTTTATCGGCGTCCCATTCCACGAACAAATGTTAAAGTTCAGACAGGTGGAGCATCACGACGTAGGCGGTAACCGCATGCGCTTCGGCACTGAGGAGAAGATAGTCAACACGCAGGGTTGGCGAAAACGCCTGAGCGAACATGATATTCAGCTGTTTGAGGCCAAAGGCGGACATCTTAATCAACAACTTGGCTATGAGTGAGGGTAAGAGGATAGCCTCAGCTGGCTGGTTTCCAGTCAGAGAAACTCAAATCTTGATTCACTTAATGGCAGGAGTTAACCATGTCAAATCCTTCTGATCGCACCGCTCCCCAACGTAGGTCTGGAGAAACCAAGCCGCTCCCGATAGCTTTGGTTTTTGGACTTGCTTTGGCTGTCGGGTTGGTAGTCGGAAAAAATCTGGAATACTTGAGGGGTCACCTCAGGTTCATACCTGGTATACGAAGTGTTCATCGTTTGTTAATCCGGAAACCCAGGAATCGACTTAAACGGGAATTCCGATTAATCACGCACGCCGTAAGGTCAAAATCGTGGCTCAGGAATGGCAAATTGGGTCAGCAGCACAAGCAACCCATATCAAGTTGGAGGACTTCGCTGCCATATCTAACATCAAGTCAGGACCTATTAGCCTGGCTAGACAGAAGAGGAATTCAGACTTTTGCCGGAAGACATACCATCTACTTGCCACCTCAGCCGAGTTTGCAGGTTGTATTAGGAGACTTTGTTAATCACTATCCAGAAGATGCCGGTTGGAAGATTCTCAGAGACTTTCGTGGTCCAAAAAATGCGAATTATGTAAGAGCCAACCATAATCTAATCGAGCATTTTTTCACAGGGGGATGTAGAGAGCGAGCACAAGCTGCCAATTATCTCCATCTGATGGGCATCGGCCCCCGTTTGTATGATGTGGTTGAATTGGTTTCAGGAACCGGCAAGTTAACTGGGTTTGTGGTCCAACATATCTCAGGACCGACACCCTCCCAGGCACAGTGCGAAAAGATATTAAGTAAGATCGAGGCGGCTATAGAAAGCCAAGAATTAAGTATGCTGGTTCCAAACTGGCGAACAAAAAAAGATTATCGTTGCCCGGATTGCGCCGGAAACCTAAGAATAGGGGCTAATGGCCAGCCGGTTTATGTAGATTTCCAACACTTTGTCATCCGGAATGGAAATAGTGTCGTCAACGATATCCTGGACGAGGCGCGACCTGACCTCCATTTCGGTAAGACATCCTTCCTCAGAGGGCAACACTATTTGTATCAATCGGTACCTGGCAACGCCATGGCTGCCAAGCGGGATAGTACGGTCCGCTGGCAAACCATAAACCGTTCGCTGACAGAAGCGAATGCCAATTTGTCAGGAAAGGTCGTTCTAGACATTGGTTGTAATGCCGGCGTTATGTTATCTTTAGCACTTGCTGCGGGAGCACACTGGGGACTTGGCTGGGACCGCCCGGAGATTGTAAAGCATGCTGAACGCTTATTATTGAGTACAAACTTCACTCGTTTCACCCTCTCAGCAGCCGAACTAAGGCGGGATTATCCGTTGTTGTCAGATGTACCAAGCCATTTATCAGGACTCCTTGATAGCTCGGTAATTTTCTATCTGGCTGTTCGTGAGCATTTCGGTTTTCTTTCAGCACTTGGCGAACTACCCTGGCAGTACATGGTCTACGAGGGACA
>JBFGLD010000390.1:0-5889 GCA_041576335.1 Anaerolineae bacterium
ATAGGAATTATGAAGCGACGAATAACAATCATAGCGATCACTACCCTGGCGGTGGTGGCGCTTATCAGTGTTGTTTTGACGGTTACCTCTCCAGCGCACGCCGAGGGAGCAGAGCAGATAAGGGGGACCGCCGTTGACGGAACCACTCTTTGTAACCCAGAAGCCGATGGCGTGCTTCCTCCACCTGAAGTTTTCCCCCTTTTCTTCCCTGAGGAGGAAGAGGGTGGGTACTTGAATGGTTGTCTCTACTCATACATCTTGAGCTCCAAATCCTCGCCGAGCGGGACCTACCGAGAGAGAGGGGAGGAAATCTTCGTTGGCGATTACGTAGATGAAGATGGAAACGTCGTCAGCGGCAGGTTTGAGACGACTTACCAATTCACGGCGAAGTTCGACGAGGATGGAAACGAGATCTGGGGACGTTGTGAACATCCTCTTACAGGCATAGGCGAAGATGGTTTCGCGGGAGTCACCGGGCGATTTGACATCAAGGACGACGTCGAAAATTTTACCTTCCTCTATAAAGGTCACCTACGGTTCCCGTAGCCTGAGAGACGACCTATTTAGACAATAAGGGTATTACCAATTTTTGTGTAGAATTATGCGCTAAAGCCAAATTAAAAAAGAGGGCCCAATGGATCCGTGGCAACAAGGGTACAAGCAAGATAGGGATCGTAGAGACAGAGAACGTGCAACACAAGGCCTTTCGCCACCACGTGGAAATACCGTTAGTTGCTTTCAATTTATCGCCGTGGTAGTTGGAGCATTTATCCTTCTTGGTATTCTTACCATGACGTGTTCTTGGGCGTTAGAAAATTTGTAATGCCCGAAATACAGTCAGAGCATACAAGCGAAATGAGACGTCGAATAAGTCAACTTATTTGACGTCCCATACGACGTCGTATATTTTGACCAAAACACCGAAAGTGCAATGTCGAATTGTCTGGCATAGCATTGCCATCAGAGACAGAGTTCAGAGCGCGACCATCCTGGAAAATCTGCCATAGTAAACTCGTATTTGGGGTAATGAGAACATTACGGTACGGTGAGTATGACCCCAAGCCAAATAATAAATTACTTTTTTTGTGACGAATGGAAAGGGGGTGGTTGGATGCTCTAAGAGGGCTCCGGGCATTTCCCCACCGGACGGGAGACGTCCGAGTTTATATTTCTTGGTCTGGCGAAGTGTAAGTTAAGGAGAGGAATAACGATGGGTTTCAGAACTAAGTCAAAGATCGAAATAAGTAAGTTGGACAGTGTTAAAAAAGCCGGTGAAACACAGAATATCAGTCGACGACGGATGCTGGGGCTGACGGCCGCTACGGGAATCGCATTGGCAGGCGCCGGAATCGGACAAAGCGGCACGGCCAAGGCCCATAGCTGGCTGACGGTTGAGGTTGTCCCAGTCGTATTCGAAGTGACGCGTGAACCGGCCGAGGGTGACGCAATTCCTACCGGCCCGTTCTATTCTGAAGGACCCCTTTACTCCGACGGCACATTGGATGAAATGGGTGTGGCCCCTGAAGAAGCCCAGCCGATCGGCATTTTCCGCTGTTGGGGGTGGGTATGGGATGGCAGCGGGGAGTCCATCGTCGCCGGCTCTGCTCAGCAATCATACGAGCTTGATGGCCTTGGCGAGATTCAAGCGCAAGGGAGAGATATGGCCACTAAAGCCGTTATCGGCGGCACCGCTGCGTTTCGAAACGCCAGTGGAGAACTGATCCACGAGGACATCAACGTGGAGAACTTCACGTTCCGGGCAACATTCACCGAATAGCTCACGTTGAGCGTGACAGAGGAATGGTAGGGGCGTCGAAGTCGACGCCCTTTTTTTGTTCTTTGCGTTGGCCAATGTGTGGAGGTTCCGCTTCCCAAAACAGCAATTTTTCCCGGTGTCAGTTCAGCGCTTCCAAGGCGGCCCGCGTTCGGGCTGCGTCCGGGGCAGCTTTCATTTCTTCAAACGCCGCCAACGCGCGAGAAAAATAGTCGCGAGCCTCAGCCGTATTCGCCTGAGCCAGGGCCAGTTCGGCCAATTCAAACAAGGTGCGGCCCATTTGCCAGCGGGTCTCTAGCTTTTGGAACATTTCCAGGGCTTGATTTAAGCGGGCTTCGGCTTCCTCGTATTTGCCCTCCAGCCGGTGCAATACTCCCCAGGCGCGATGGGAACAGGCTTGAAACAGAAGGTGGCCGTCCCGGACGGCCGTTTCTTCGGCCGGCGGCGCATAGTGGTGCAGGGCGACCTCGTCGCGCTCAAGTACGGCCAAATCAGCCAACAAAAAATACCGCTCGGTCTCATTCATTACGAAACCTCGGGTCGAGAGAGGTTTCTTGCCGGCTACTTCCAAGTAGTTCTTAACCAGAGCGAACTCGCCCGCAGCCATTAAGGGCAGGCACATTCAGTAATACTCAGTTCGTCCCCAGTTTTCGGTCCCCCCAAATTGCACCATATAGTCATAGGCTTGTTCGCGCAGGACTCTGGCTTGGTCAAAATCGCCCCGTAGGGCCAGACCGGCCGCGGCGACAGCGAGTTCCATACAGTAGCCTCCCTCGAATTGATCGAGGGAATAGCGTTGTTCAAAATCCTGCCGTCTTTTGTCAACTTGGAATAGCTCATCCCATCTATCCAGGCGTAACCAAAAGAGAGCTTGACGACCCAACGTCTCGAGCGGTGGTACAAGGGCCGGGTGTTGAGCGGCCAGGCTTTCTGCCTCAGTTAGGTAGGCTATCCCCTGGGCATATTCGCCAACCGGCATCATAGCATCACTAAGGTCGCGCAATATACCGATTTGTTTGCGTACGTCGCCAAAGCGGGGATCGCGGCTGAGGGTCAGCCGGCGGCGCGAGACCGCCTGGTACGCGGGCAGTCGCCCGTACTCAAAATAAACATCTGCCAGGGCCTCAAGCGCCTCCGATAACTCCTCTGGCGCGTCTAGCTGCTCAGCCAGGTCCACCGCGGCCTGAGCGTAGTGTTCAGCCGTATCCAGGGCTGAGGGCAAGCGGAGGCCGTAACCGATTTTCGCCAGGGCGGTCAACACCCGAACCCGCTCCCGTTGCGGCAGTTCAGCCTCGGTCAAAATCAGGCTGGACTCGAGATAGTCCTGCGCCGCGGCCCTGGCCTCGGCCGTCGCTTCAAACTGTTCAGGGTATTCGACCATAGCCCAGGCTCTTTGGAGAATCTTGCGATGCAGGCGTATCGCGATCAATTTATCTGCGCCGGCCAGGCTGGACCACTGTTCGAGTGCGGCCTGATACAGGGAGACGACTTGGACGTCGTGGCGAAGCAGGCCGCGCAGGCCGCGCAGGCCGTGAACATCGGCCAATTCCTCTAGCAACGCCAATCGTGTTTCGACCTGCTCTCCGGCTTCAAGCAGATTAAGCGCGGTCTGGAGATGCTGGCTAGCTTCGTCGTAGGCATAAGCGGCTTTGGCCTGTTGGGCGGCTTGGCGGGCATATTCAATTGCTTTTATCCGCCGGCCTGCTTCACGGAAATGATGGACTAATTGGACCGCAATTTTGTCTGTGTGCCCTTCATAAATCGCCTCCAGGGCCTGGCCGATCTCAGCGTGCAGTAACCGCCGTTCCCCGGCGCTCAAGCTGTCGTAGAGGTAGCGCTGAAACAAAATATGGGCAAACTGGTAGCGCCACAGTAGCTGCCGGCCGGCTTTGACCTCCTCCCCTTCCCGCACCAGCCGGTGGCGCTGCTCCAACTCCTGCGATAGATGCCGCAACAGCTGCCGCTGGCTCAGCCCCTGCACCCGGGCGATGACCTCGGCAGTGAACTCTTCGCCTTCGACGCTGGCTACGGTCAGCACTTCGCGCAGTTCCGAATCCAGGCGACCGATGCGCCTCTCAATGACGCCTTGGACTCGCGTCGGGAACATCTCCCACTGTAGATTGGGTTGCGCCGTCCAGCGGCTTTGTTCACCTCGGAGCAGGTCGCCCCGCTCCTGCAAATCGCGCAGCAACTCAACCGTGAAGAGCGGATGGCCCCCAGTACGTCGCGTCAGCTCTTGTCTGAAGTTTTCGTCGAGCAGGTTGGGTTCGGTGTCAAGGAAAGCATCGATAAAGGCGCGTCCTCTGCTTGATACAGCCTGATTCAGACTGATCCAGACATCGCCAAATCGGCGCTTGAACTCGCTGAGAATATCTTGCAAAGGGTGCTGTTCCCCGTCTCGACCTTGGGCTACATCCTCCGGCCGGTAGGCGCCCACGATCAAAATCTGGCTGCCGCCAATCCGTCGACCCAGATGAAACAGCAGACTAATCGAGGCGGTGTCGGCCCACTGCAGGTCGTCCAGGGTGATCAGCAAAGGACGCTGGGCGGCCAAGCTGTGCAGGACCCTGGCATACTGCTCGAACAGGTAGCTCTGTTCCAGATTGGTAGAACCGGTCGGCTTGGGGGTCGTCAACTCTTTCAACTGCGCCAGCCAGGTTGCTCCGCTGGGAACAGCCGTTGTGGCCCGCTCGACCAAAGCTGTTCCAGGGACGAAGATATCAATCAGGTCGGGGCCGGCATCAAGCAAGTCCTGAACCGTGATCGGTAATAAGCGCCACAAACGCAGGGCGTGCTCCCGCGTGATTGCGCCCGCGGCCCACTTAGCTTCCACCGCCCCAGTCAGCATCTCCATCACATCCCGGAAGGGTAGGTAAGGGTCGCCCAGGCCGGCGTAGGCATTACAATAGCCATTGGCCACAATCAGGCCGGCGTGGGTCGCTTGGGCCTGGCGGACAAACTCGTTGACCAGGCTGGTTTTGCCCTGACCTGCTTCGCCCGTGACGAAGACAAGCTGTCCCCGGCCGGACAAAGCATTTTTGAGAAACGAGTCCAGTTGGGCCAGCTCACCTTCGCGGTCGACCAGGACGGGCCGATCAAATTCAATCAATTCTGCTTCTGTATTGAGAAAGGCAGGCGGTTGGACCGGGCTAACCGCCGGCTCTGTCTGTCGTGTCCTACCACCTCGCCCCACTCCCCCGAGAGCATGAGATGGTTCGGCCACCTCGCGAAGCCCTCCTGCCACGGCCTGGACCGGCGTCGCCTTTTCCGACCCACTTGTCGCTGCCGATTCTGCCGGACCAACTTTTCGAGCACGGATCTGCTCATACAGTGCGGTCGTTTCTGGCGTAGGAGAGATACCTAGTTCGTCCTCAAGCGTTTGGCGACAAAGGGCATACTGACGCAGGGCGGCCGCTTGCTGCCCCGCCTGAGCATAAAGCAGCATCAATTGCCGGTGGGCCGGTTCGTGCAATGGATCGAGAGCCAGCCATCGCCGGGCGTAGGGAATAGCTGGTTCGTAATCGGTTTGGTCACTCAGGATGCCAACCAACCGCTCCAGGGCTGAGGCCAGGATCTGACGCAGGCTCTCGCTCTGGAAGAATTGCCACTCATCAAACTCAGGACAATCAGGCAGGGTGAAGCCGGTCAGGAAATCGTCCCGGTAGAGATCCGTCACCGCGATCAAGGTCGGGGGATCAACGGTCTCATCCGCCAGATATTGCTGAAATTGGGCCACATCCAGCCCGAACCCGGCCCTTAAGCCGACGCTCTCCCGGTCAATGTCGAGCCAATTGCCGCCGAGGGCCTGATTGAGTACCGACAAATTTCGGCGCAGTTCCTTGCGCGCGTTCTGCTGGCTGCTCTCGGGCCAGAGCAGAGTGGCCAGGCTATCACGAAGCTGGCGGTCACCGCTGACGGCCAGGTAAATCAACAGCGCCAGCGCTTTGCGGCGCTTGATTTCAAGAGGCTCACCCGCCAGTTCAAGGCGGGGTGGGCCGAGTAAAAATAGACTTAACGTCGCCATACGCCCTCTTTACTCCCAGGCGATCTGCTCCACCGCCTGTTGCAAGTCCTGTTGGGTGCCCTGAATGTAAATCAAGGTGGTGTCCAGCGAA
>JBFGLD010000391.1:0-5884 GCA_041576335.1 Anaerolineae bacterium
GAGTTGGAAACCGATAAGGTCAACCTAGAAGTGACCGCCGAGCAAGCCGGAATTTTGGCCCGCATCGAACGTCAAGCCGGCGAAGATGTGCAGATAGGTAACTTGCTGGGGCTGATCGAAACGACTCCGGAGGACGGCCAGAGCGAGCCTCCGGATAAGAAGACTAAAGCCTCGCCAAAGCAAAGAAATAAAGAAGCAGATCAAGAAAAAGAAGAAGTGGCCAAAGCCACGGCCGAAAAAGCGACGCCCCTGGCGAAACGCTTGGCCCAGGAGCACGGGATCGACATTGGTCAAGTTCCCAGCGAGTCCGGCGAGCGGCTCACCAAGGAAGACATTGGCCGCTATTTGGAGCGGCAGGCAGTGCAGGCCAAAGCCAAAAAAGAGGAGCCGGCCGGGGCGGAGCCGCAGCACGGAGTCCCGGCAAGAGAGACCCGGTCCGCTTCCTCATCGCCGGCTGACCGCCCGAAAAGAGAGGAGCGTGTCCGCATGTCGCGGCGGCGCCAAACCATCGCCGGCCGTTTGGTCGAGGCCCAACAAACGGCGGCCATGCTGACCACCTTCAATGAAATTGATATGCATGCCGTCATCGAACTGCGCCGGCGCCGCCTACCATCCTTTCAAGAACGACACGGGATCAGGTTGGGCTTTATGTCATTTTTTGTCAAGGCAGCCATTGGCACGCTGAGACAATTTCCCCAACTGAATGCGGAAATAGACGGGAACGAGATTGTGCTTAAGTACTACTACGACATCGGCATGGCCATCGGCGCAGAGGAAGGCCTGGTCGTACCGGTTATCCGTAACGCGGACCGGTTGACGTTCGCCGAAATTGAGCAATCCATTAATGACTATGCCCAAAAGGTCAAAGAAGGTTCCCTCTCCGTCCCCGATCTGCGCGGTGGTACCTTTACCATCACCAATGGTGGTGTCTTTGGCTCACTCCTCAGCACGCCGATCCTTAATCCACCGCAAGTCGGTATTTTAGGCTTGCACAAAATCGAGAAGCGGCCGGTGGCCCTCAACGATGAGATTGTTATCCGGCCCATGATGTATGTGGCCCTGAGTTACGACCACCGCATCGTTGACGGGCGCGAGGCCGTCCAGTTTTTAGTGCGGCTCAAAGAACTTATTGAAGACCCGGAAATACTGCTTTTAGAAGGTTAAGCAGCGCTAAACATCTCCGCAGAACCGGCCTCCTTGGCATTTATTTGACCAAATTCCTTCGCTTCGGTATAATCCAAGATTACGGGCGGTTAGCTCAGTTGGCTAGAGCGCCTCGCTTACACCGAGGAGGTCACAAGTTCGAGTCTTGTACCGCCCATTGTTTCTGCCCGATAAGTTCAAAGCTGCTCCAGAGGGAGCGGCTTTTTTTGTTTCCCCTTACCAAATAACGATATACGCGACATTTCAGGCCGCGCGCCGCGCGTCTACGCCGCTCAGGAATGCGTCCACTTTCCTACTCGATTGCATATTAGATAAATGCCTGCCAAAACTCCTCGAGCGGTACGCCCAAGCCATCGGCGATGCGGTTGACGTAAGCATAGTAGGCCGTAATTTGATTGATGTCCAGGATAGCCCGGTCGGAAAAGCCATGGTCCCGGAGGGTCTGTACGTCTGTCTTAACCATTTCCCAGGGAGTCATCGTTAGTTTGTAGGCATAATCGAGCATGGCCCGGTGGGCCGGGCTGAGTTGTGCTTGGCGATAATCTGTTTGCAAGGCCGCGACCAGAGGCGCATCTTTAACCAAACGGCTGAGACCAGCCGAGTGATGTACAACTCAGTAGCGGCAGTGGTTAGCCGCAGAGGCAACGACGGCAATCATTTCGCGCTGCGGGCGGGTCAGGGGCGATTTGCCGTACATCAGGGTCTTATACAACAGCACATGGGCCCGCAGCGATTCCGGGCTAAGGCTGTGAATTTTGAGGATATTATCTACACCACCCCACGGCTCGATAAGTTGGCTGTATTGTTCTGCCAAATCACCTTCAGCTTCCGCTTCCGTAATGACTCGGATCCAAGCCATCAGGCAATCACCCTTTAGTGCGAATTATTACTGACCCCATCAGCCTGTGCCAAACTGGCGGTCACCGGCATCACCCAAGCCCGGAACAATGTAGCCGATATCGTTCAACTTTTCATCCACAACTCCAATATGAATATCCACATCCGGGTGAGAATCGTGCAGGGTCTTAATCCCCTCCGGCGCGGCGATAATGCCCATAAACTTGATGCGCTCGGCCCCCCACTCCTTGAGAATATCGACGGTCGCTGCGGCCGAGCCGCCGGTCGCCAACATGGGATCGAGGACGATACATACTTGCACTGTGGGGGCCACGGGCAGTTTGTTGTAATACTGAACCGGCTTTAATGTCTGTTCATCGCGAAACAAACCGATATGCCACACCTCACTACCCGGCATCATTTCCCAGACTCCCTCGACCATGCCCAGCCCGGCGCGCAATACCGGCACCAGGCCAATCTTCTCACGCAATAAAGCTCCTGAGGCCGGACCCATTGGGCTTTCAACGGAGGCCGACTCAAGCATCAAATCCCGGGTAGCTTCGTAAGCGAGTAGAATTGAAATTTCCCTGATCAATTCTCGAAACTTTTTAGGTTTCGTGTCCTTGTCTCTCAGAATCGTAAGCTTGTGCCTGACCAACGGATGGGAAGACTCAAATAAATTCCTTGGCATCTTTTCCTCACCATACCATCAATTTTTTCACCGGTCCATTATAAACCGGGCAGGGGCAAATGACAAAGCTAACACAACGTACGACTCAGCACATGGTCGCCTTTTTTGCCACAGGTGATGCCCGATGCTATAATAACCATACTTCATCTGAAGCAGCAACGTAGGAGGCATAAGTTATGCGATTTGGTGGGTTAGGCGGCTGGGAGTGGATCATCATCTTGGTAATTGTGATAATCCTTTTTGGCGGCAGTAAATTGGCCGGTGTCGGTGCGGCTTTGGGTCAATCAATCCGTGAATTTCGTGAGAATGTTTCCAGTTCATCGAACGATAATGATGACAGCGCCGACGACTCGGTTAACGAAGGAAAGGCCGCCTGAGGTAACTGAAGGCAATCTTTCTTAGTTTATTCTTGTTTTGGTGCTGTAACTAACTACCAAGGCGCAGCTTGCTGTAAGCTGCGCCCTTTTCATTTTTAAGCGTCACAAGAAGCTGCGCCGGCCGGTTGCTGCCCCCGGATGGGACCCTCACCCAGAAACAGCCGAAAGGGGTTAGTGCCGGATCTTCGCCGCGTTACCTCTGCCCCCGGCTCAAAGAACATCGGCGAACAGCTTCCGGTAATAGCGATACCAGTCGCTTTGGAAGCGTTCTTCGGGATCATAATGCCGTTTCAATCGAAGGAATTCCGGAAACTGCGGGTAACAAGCCACAATTTGGCGGCGGGTCGCGAATTTATGATAGGTTAGATAATAGCTGCCGCCGTATTGAAGCGCCAGATCGATCAACCGGCGAAAGGCTGCCGCGGAATGTTCGATGCCCTGAGACGTGTGGACCGTATGCAAATTAAATATGATACAGGCGTAAGGCTGCCTGGCCCAAGCCAGAAAGCTCTCGGTGTCGGTCTCGATGAGTCGGATCGTGCCATAAATGACGTTGACCTCGTTACGCCAAAAATCAGCCCGAACCTCGGCCATAAACGCCGCCAATGCCGCTCGCGGCACATAGATCTCCGTAATGATCTCTGTCGCCGGATGTGTTGCGCCGAGCCGCTGATCGAGGACGTGATGATAATTATCGAGATAGGGGCTCAACTGGTGGGTATCCGAAGCATAGATTTGACCCGAAGTAGCCAGGTAGTGATCAACGTATCGTCGAAACGCCTGGGCTTTATCAGCATGAGATAAATAAAAGAGATGCTGCCAGTCAGCGTCCGAGAGTTCTGTTTGGCCGGGTGGCATTGGCCTGGCCGGATCGACCGGGCGATAGCAGGCAAAAACGCCTTCGCCTAAAAAACCTTCCGACTGCTCGTCGGTCGAGAATTGAAAGTCGCCGTACAGAAAATTAGCGGCGATGCGCTGCTCAAACGCGGCGATTAAACTCTCTGCCGATATGACCTCAACGACCCGCTCCACCTTTATTCGCGGCACAAGCCGCAGTGAGACGGAGTAAATGACACCGAACAAGCCATAGCCGCCAATCACCAGCCGAAACAGCTCGCTGTTTTCCTGGCGGCTACAGGTCTGGCAGTGGCCTTCCCCGTCAACCAACACAAAAGAGTCGACATCGGCAATGAACGGGCGCATGCGCAAGCCGCGTCCGTGCACATTGGCCGCCAAACAGCCGCCAATTGACAGCCGGTCTGCACCGGTTTGCTTTTGAGCGATGGCCCACTGCTCGGTCCAGGGTTTATGGGTTTGTTGGTTAACCAAATACTCAATCAGCTCCGGCCACTCAAGGCCGGCCTCAACGTCGATTGTGCCGCGGGCGGGGTCAAAATCCAAGACTCGGTTCAATTGGGTCAGATCCAGCAGGACGGCCTGGGTACCAAACTGCTGCGCGCCCATGGCGTGCCGCCGGCCGGCAACACAGACAGGCCGGCCACGCTGCCGGGCAAGCTGCAGGGCGGCCTGGATGGCCTCAAGGGAGGTTACCGTCACAATTTGATCGACCACGGTTGGGTTGAGTTGGGAGTGGATGTCGTTAACGATAAGGTGGCTTTGATCTGACATAAACGCGTCTCCCGGCCGGAAGTGCGGCCGCTGAAATTACGGATACACCCGTCCCAATGTTCGCGGGAAGGGGTTGGTTTCGCGGATATGGTGGATGCCGGCAATCCAGGCCACCGTGCGCTCTACGCCCAGGCCAAAGCCGCTGTGAGGCACGCTGCCAAAGCGCCGCAGGTCCAGATACCATTTGAAGGCCTCTTGCGGCAATTTGTCATGATGAATGCGCTCGAGCAATAAATCCGGGTCGCTAATACGCTCGCTGCCGCCGGTGATTTCGCCATAGCCTTCAGGGGCGAGCATATCAACACTCTTGCACACTTCGGGCCGGCCCGGCCACGGCTCCATATAAAAGGCTTTGGCCTGGGTCGGAAAACCGTAGACAAAAATCGGCTGATCATATTGTTGGGTCAGTTCGGATTCGTGCGGGCTGCCAAAATCCTGCCCCCATTCAATTGCCAGCAGTTCTTTGCGTTCCGGATCGTTCGTTGCCTCACGAATCTTGACGATCCGGTCCAGAGCCTCATCGTAGGAGACGCGGGGAAACGGCGGCACCACTTTTTCAAGCATGCCGGTATCCCGCTCAAGCACCTTTAGCTCATGGGCTCGTTCTTCGAGGCAGCGCTGTACGACATAGCTCACAAATTGCTCCTCCATTTCCATCAGGCCGTCCAGATCGCAAAATGCCATCTCCGGTTCCAGCATCCAAAACTCGGTCATATGGCGGCGGGTTTTGCTTTTTTCAGCCCGAAAGGTGGGTCCAAAGCAGTAAACCTTTCCAAACGAATAAATATTGGCCTCGTTATAAAGCTGCCCGGTTTGAGCCAGGTAGATCGGCTCGCCAAAGTAATCCACTTCAAACAGAGTCGTGGTGCCCTCGCCGGCCGCCGGGGTCAGGATGGGCGTGGACATTTCGACATAGCCGTGATTATCAAGCCAATCCCGGCAGGCCCGCATAACCGTGGCCCGAATGCGCAGGATAGCCCACTGCAAACGGCTGCGAATCCACAGGTGCCGGTTTTCCAGCAAAAACTCGACCCCATGTTCCTTGGGGGTAATGGGGTACTCCTCGGCAAGCTGCACCACCTGCAGTTCGGTCGTATCAATTTCATAACCGCCGGGGATGCCCGGCGCTCGCTCGTTGGCTTTGACCGTACCCCGCACGATCAGGGCCGACTCTTGGGTGAGACGC
>JBFGLD010000392.1:0-5881 GCA_041576335.1 Anaerolineae bacterium
CTGCAATGAGTTGGGGGATTGTGCCGACCCGAAGATCACGATCAACCAGATCCGGGACGGGGCCTATGAGCCGGTCTTCAGCAGTGGCGAAGAGATGGCCGCAGCCGGAGAAGCTATGGCAGAGACCGGCGAGGCTATGGCCCTGCCCGAATGTACCGAGATGACGCCGGTTAACCTACAACTTCAATGGGTGACCCAATCTCAGTTTGCCGGCTACTTCGCCGCCAAAGAAAAAGGGGTCTATGCCGATCACTGCCTGGACGTAACTATTCTTGAAGGCGCGGTCGATATCGTACCGCAGCAAGTGGTAGCCTCGGGTCAGGCTCAATTCGGACTCGCCTGGGTGCCAAAGGTATTAGCTTCTCGCGAAGAAGGCGCCAACCTGGTCAATATCGCCCAAGTATTCCAGCGCAGCGGTACGCTTGAAGTCTCCTGGGCTGACGATCCAGTGCCTACGATTGGCGATATGGCGGGCAAAAAAATCGGCACGTGGGGTTTTGGCAATGAGCACGAGTTATTTGCGGCGATGCGTAAAGAAGGTATCGATCCAAATGATGCCAGCGACGTCGAAGTCATTCAACAAAGCTTCGATATGCTGGCTCTTCTCAACCGCGAGTTGGACGCGGCTCAAGCGATGACCTACAATGAGTATGCCCAAGTTTTGGAAGCCGAGAATCTAGAAACCGGCGAACTTTACCAGCCCGAAGACTTAGTCGTCATCAACTTTAACGACGTCGGTACGGCGATGCTGCAGGACCACGTCTTTGTTGACGGTGACTGGCTGGCCCAAGATGGCAACGAAGAAATTGCCGTCCAATTCCTGGCCGCCTCGTTCAAAGGATGGCAGTTCTGCCGTGACAATTTTGATGAGTGTGTCCAGATTGTTCTGGATAACGGGCCTACCTTGGGCGAAGGTCATATGCGCTGGCAGCTGAATGAAATTAATAAGCTAATCTGGCCCTCGCCTCAAGGGATCGGCATCATGGACGAAGACCTTTGGGATCAAACAGTGCAGATATCGCTTGAGGGTGATGTCATCTCCGAACCGCCCGGCGAAGAAGCGTTCCGCACCGATCTGGCGAAAGAGGCGCACAAGTTCTTGACCGAAGATGCGCTTGGCGCGAACTTCGCCCCGATTGTTGTGGAAGTGACTCCCGGCGGCGAATAATTTGCCGTTCGGCTCTATGAATCTTAATCAGCAAGATTGATGGGGCGCACTGCCAGGGGGTGTTCCTGAAACGGGACACCCTCTGGTATGTTAATGAGGTGCCTGGTGCGTAGTGGGTAAAGGCATCAATTTTTACGTACTACGCCGGCAGCGTTATCAATTCCAAATCCTAAGTAAGGCTCAATCACACTGACAATGATGACAATCGAAAAGAAGGAGGTAACTAACGATGGCTCGAATTGTACGGGGCGCGTTGTTACAGGCAACGTGGACGGGTGATAAAGAGAGTATGATTGAAAAGCATATCCGGTATGCCGGCGAGGCCGCAGTGCAGGGGGCCCAGGTGATGTGCTTTCAGGAACTATTCTACGGCCCTTACTTTTGCCAGGTCCAGGATAGAGACCACTACGGATATGCCGAACCTATACCTGGCCCAACGACCGATCGAATGCAAAAGCTGGCCGAAGAAACTAAGATGGTCCTCATCGTGCCGATATACGAGGAAGAAGGCACCGGTATCTACTATAATACAGCTGCCGTGATCGATGCCGATGGAAGTTATCTAGGAAAGTATCGAAAGACCCATATTCCTCATGTGGACGGCTTTTGGGAGAAGTTTTACTTCCGGCCCGGCAACCTGGGCTATCCTGTTTTTGATACGGCTGTTGGCAAAATCGGCGTGTACATCTGCTATGACCGTCACTTTCCGGAAGGAGCGCGTATGCTTGGCCTTAGCGGTGCTGAAATCGTTTTCATTCCCTCAGCAACTTCGCGCGGCCTGTCGCAACACCTCTGGAAAATCGAGCAGACGAGCCATGCCATCGCTAACGGCTATTTCGTCGGCACGATCAACCGGGTTGGTGTGGAAAAAGAGTTTGGTAAGAACGATTACTATGGCCAGAGCTACTTTTGCACGCCGCGGGGTGAGTTTGTCGGTGAGATGGGTGATCCTTATAAAGAAGAATTAATTATCCGGGATCTCGATTTTGATTTGATCAAGGAAGTCCGTAACACCTGGCAGTTTTACCGGGACCGTCGACCCGATATGTATGATAAACTTGTAGCGGCATGAAAGGTTAGAGAACGAGGGGTGATGCTATGACAACCTTAATCAAGAACGGTACCATCGTCACGGCCGGCGATACCTTTAAGGGCGATCTACTGATTGACGGTGAAAAAATAGCCTTAATCGGCCAAGATCTACCCGACCAAGGCCACGAAGTTATCGATGCCGCGGGTCTGTTGTTACTCCCCGGCGGGATCGACGTTCACACTCACCTGGACCTGCCCTTTGGCGGCACGGTTTCCTCCGATGATTTTTTTACCGGCCATCAAGCCGCAGCCTTTGGCGGAACGACGACCCATATCGATTTTGCCATCCAGCCGATCGGTGGCACCCTGAGGCAGGGTATTGGTGAGTGGCACCACAAAGCCGAAGGCAAAGCGGCCATTGATTATGGATTTCATGTAGCCATCACCGATTTGCGTGACGACGTGATGGCAGAGATCCCTACGGTCATCGACGAAGGTATTACCAGCCTGAAGCTATTTATGGCCTATAAAGGCCTGTTCCAGGTTGACGATACGACTCTCTTCAGAGCCCTGATGACAGCTGCAGAACACGGTATGCTGATCATGGTCCACGCCGAAAATGGCGATGTCATTGCCGACTTGACGACCAAATTACTGGCCGAAGGTAAGACCGACCCGAAATATCACGCCGCAGCTCACCCGGCCCTGGCAGAAGCAGAGGCAACCGGGCGAGCCGTAGCACTGGCCGGTATCGCCGGCGCGCCGCTCTACGTAGTGCATATGACTTGCGCAGAAGCTGTGGAACAGCTGGCCTGGGGGCGGGCCAAAGGATTACCGGTGATGGGTGAAACGTGTACCCAATACATGTTTGTCTTTGAGGAAGACCTGGCCCGGGCAAATTACGAAGGGGCAAAATATGTGTGTTCTCCTCCGGTACGCCAGCCAAAAGATGCCGAGGCCCTGTGGAAGGCGCTGGCCAATCATACCCTGCAAGCCGTTTCCACAGACCACTGCCCATTCTGGTTTGCAGGCGGTGTTAAGGGGCGTATTGCCGGTAAAGAATTGGGGCGCGGTGATTTCTCGAAAATTCCCAACGGAATGCCCGGCATCGAAGATCGCATGCCGGTGATGTGGCACCACGGTGTCAATGAGGGGCATTTTAACGCCAATCGTTTTGTGGAAATTACGTCTACTAACCCGGCCAAAATTTTTGGCCTTTACCCTCGTAAAGGCACTATCGCCGTCGGCTCTGATGCTGACATTGTGCTATGGGATCCCGACAGGAACCATACGATTTCAGCCGAGACCCACCATATGAATACGGACTACAATGTTTATGAGGGGATGACGGTTAAGGGTTGGCCGGTGCGCACCCTCCTGCGCGGTCGTAGCATCGTAATTGGCGAAGCCTGGCACGGCGCGGAAGGCAGCGGTTCGTTTTTACGGCGCAGCCCTCGTGCGCCGGTACTATAATGAGCCTTGTTGCCACAATGGAGGTAACAGTCACGTCGGATAAAACAAATGAGGATTTTTGAAATTGTTCCTAATCTCACCTGAAAAGTGGCTGACACCGTTTAATATCCGCGAGCGGCAACTTGAGTTATAATAGTAACTATTCAGGTTATCCATTTAGGACTGCCAGTCCTGGCTGAATAGTTAGTTATAATATAGGCCTAAGATTACGGTTTTGACTTTATGAAAAGGTTAATGGCGCTTGAGCGAATATAACCAGCCGGGACGCATGATAGAAAGCGAACTTCTCGAAAAATTACGCAACCGCGATGCCGTGGTCGCCGTGGTTGGTTTAGGCTATGTTGGCTTGCCGCTGGCCATCGCCTTTGCCGAGGCTGGATTCACCGTAACCGGGATCGACGTAAGCGAGTCGCGGGTTAAGACCCTTAACCAGGGCGAGTCGTATGTGCAAGATATTTCGTCGGAAACATTGGCCCGTTTTGTGGAGTCGGGAGGCCTCACCGCCACCACGAGTTTCGATGCGCTTAACAATGCCGACGCCGCGATCATTTGTGTCCCAACCCCGCTCGGAAAGACCAAAGACCCCGACATGTCATATCTACTCGCAGCTGCCGACGAAATTGCCCGGCGGCTGCATTCGGGGATGATCATTGTTTTGGAGAGTACAACCTACCCCGGCACGACTGAAGAGTTAATTTTGCCCCGCTTACAATATACAAACAGACAATCGTTCCAGGTAGGCACAGATTTTTACCTGGCCTTTTCACCCGAGCGTATCGACCCGGGCCGCACCGACTGGACGATAAAGAACACGCCCAAAGTAATCGGCGGCGTGACGCCCGAATGTTTAAGGGTTACGCGAGCACTATATGAATGTGCCATCGAGACGGTCGTACCCGTTTCCTCGCCCAAGGCCGCCGAGATGGTAAAATTATTGGAAAATACCTTTCGAGCCGTCAATATTGCTCTGGTCAACGAAGTTGCCATCATGTGTGATCGGTTGGGCATTGATGTGTGGGAAGTTATTGAAGCCGGCAAATCAAAGCCGTTTGGCTTTATGCCGTTTTATCCGGGTCCCGGGCTGGGGGGCCACTGTATTCCGATCGATCCGCAGTACCTGGCCTGGAAACTGAAGTCGTTAAACTATAACGCCCGCTTTATTCAACTGGCCGCCGAGATTAATTTCGACATGCCGCAGTACGTGCTCAGTAAGATAGCCGATGGCCTAAATGAAGCCGGCAAACCGCTTAAGGACTCACGAATTCTGCTCCTGGGTGTGGCCTACAAAGAAAATGTAGGTGACTTGCGTGAGTCTCCGGCGCTTGATTTGATACACTTGCTTCAACAAAAGGGGGCCCGGGTTGTCTACCACGACCCTTACGTGCCCCATGTGGAACTAGATGAGGTCGTGATAACGCGAGTAACGTTGGATAAGGCAACCGTGCGGCAAGCCGACTGCGTGGTCATTACTACGGCTCATAAAGATTATGATTGGGATTGGGTTGCAGAGCATAGTCAACTGATCATAGATACACGCAATGCTACCCGCAATGTCGCGGCAAATTCGAACCGGATCGTGAAATTGTAAGGGATATCACAGGAGAATTGAGCTTGAATAAACGAGTATTAGTAACCGGCGTAGCCGGATTTATCGGTAGTCATGCGGCTCTGGCCCTGCTGGCACGTGGTGATACTGTGGTGGGTCTGGACAATCTAAATGATTATTACGACCCTGCTCGCAAACGGGCCAACCTGGCGGAAATCCGAGGTTTGGCCACAGCAGCATCCCGTTTCACCTTTGTCGAGGGCGACATTCGTGATCGTGATTTGATCGACCGGCTGTTTAGGAACCATCGCTTCGACGCTGTGGTGCACCTGGCCGCCATGGCCGGGGTGCGAGCCTCGATTTCAGACCCGCAGCTATATATTATGGTTAATTTGAGCGGAACCCTCAATCTACTCGACGCCGCGGTTGGGCGCTCGACACCTGGGGATCAGCCGCCGATAAGCAATTTCGTATTTGCTTCCACCTCATCCGTGTATGGCCAAACGCAGCGGATCCCTTTTGTCGAAACCGACATATGTGATCGACCCTTAGCGCCCTACCCCGCCAGCAAGCGAGCCGCTGAAATGCTGGGCTATACCTACCACCACCTCTACGGACAAAATTTTACCGCGCTGCGCTTTTTCACCGTCTACGGCCCCCGC
>JBFGLD010000393.1:0-5866 GCA_041576335.1 Anaerolineae bacterium
ACCTTCGCCGGTCAGATCGACCTACCCCTGCTGCAACCGATTACCCCGGACGGCACACCGCTCGACCTGCCCGTTGCGCCAACCGTCGTCGATCGTGACACCATCGCCGCACCCTTTGCGCCTGTGTACCTGCCAGGCGAAAGCAACCAGGCTGCCACCGCCAACGCCTCAGACCTGATTTACAGCACCTATTTAGGTGGCAGCGGGGGTGAAGATAGTCAGGCTATCGCAGTGGATGAGGCGGGCAGTGTCTATCTCACCGGCCTGACCAGTTCGACTGACTTTCCAGTCACGCCGGGCGCGTTCGACCCCAGTCTGGGCGGTTTTTTTGGTACGTACGTCGCCAAGCTGAATCCCAGCGGCACTGGGTTGGAGTACGCCACCTATCTGGATGGCGATAGCGGCGAGCTAAGCTATGACCTGGACGTAGATGCGGCCGGCCACGCGTATGTGACCGGCTTTACCCGCTCGCCCGATTTTCCCACCACACCCGGCGCATACAAAACCGCCATTACCGGGCTAACCGACGCCTTTGTGGTCAAATTAAACCCGACCGGCACTAATCTGGTTTATGGCACGTTCGTGGGGGGTGGTTTCCTGGAATGGGGCTTTGGTCTGACCGTCGACGAGTCGGGTAGCGCCTATGTGACCGGCTTGACCACTAGCGCCGACTTTCCAACCACGCCGGGTGTATTTCAGCCAGGACCGGGCGGTGAGGCCGGTTTTCGCGACGCCTTTGTGTTCAAGCTGAACCCCGGCGGCAGCGACCTTGAGTACGGCACCTACCTGGCCGGCAACGAAACCGACGAAGCCTGGGATGTGGCCGTCGACAACCTCGGCAACGCCTATGTAACCGGCCAGACGGAGTCGACCAACTTTCCCACCACGCCGGGTGCATTTCAGACCAGTTTTCATCGGGCCTTTGTGCTCAAGCTGAATCCAACCGCCACCAACCTCATTTACGGCACATTTCTGGGCGGGAATGGCGTTGACATGGGCTGGGGCATCGCCGTGGACGAGGCAGGTCACGCCTATGTTGTTGGCGACACCACCTCCGCTAATTTTCCGACGACGCCTGGCGCATTTCAGACCAGCTACCATCCCGGCAGCACCGTCACCCGCGACGGCGATGCCTTTGTGGTTAAATTTACTCTCGACGGCAGCAGCCTGGTCTACGGCACCTACCTGGGGGGTAGCGACCACGACAACGGCTTTGGTCTACATGTCGACTCGTTGGGCCGGGTTTATGTTACCGGCTCAACCCTCTCCAACGACTTCCCAACCACGCCGAATGGCTTTCAACTGTCTCGTTTGGGCAGCGACGCATTTGTCGCAAAACTGAATACCGCCGGAAGTGGCCTCACTTACGGATCTTTCTTGGGCGGCAGTTTCAGTGATACGGGCTTTGCTATCGCCGCCAATAACGAGGGACATGCCTACCTGACGGGCGGCACCTCCTCGTCCGATTTTCCGGTAACAGATGGTGCCTTTGACACCGTGAATCAGGATTTTCAGAGCGACGCCTTCGTGACCAAGCTGAATACGGGCAATGAGCCGGAACCGCCGCCCACCCCCACGCCGATTCCGGCCCACACCTGCGCGCCCACTTTGCTCGGCCAAATCAGTGTGGGCAGGGAGCCGCGCGGCATCGCTGTCGACTCACAACGGCGGCGCGTCTACGTGGCCAACTTTGGCAGCAACAGTGTGTCAGTGATCGACAGCAATAACAACGAAGTTGTCCAGACGATTACCGGTATCGACTCGGCTAACGGCATCACCCACGACCCAACTCACAACGTGATCTGGGTGACCAGCTACAACCTTGGCCAGGTCGTACCCATTCAAGCCAACGCCGACGCGACCGGCTTTATGGTCGGCTCGCCGGTTGCCGTTGGCAGCGGGCCGTGGAGTGTCGCGTATGAACCGGTGCACGATTTTGTTTATATCGCTAACAGTTTGGATAACTCGGTAACGATTGTCAACGCGGCGACTGGCGCGGGGGTTGATACTTTAAGCAGCAGCTTCAACCAGCCCTTCCACCTGGCCGCCAATTCCGTGAGCGGCAAGGTTTACGTGAGCAATTTTGGCAATGCCAGGGTGACGGTCTTGAACGGCGCGACCGTCAGCCGCGTTGTTGACCTATGGGACAGCGGCCAGCCGTACGGTATCACCGTAGACGAGATTCGCAATCTGATCTATGTGGCCACGGTTGCGCCGCACCGCATCGTAGTCATCGGCCCGATTCGGGGCGTGCCGGATCAGTTTTATGGCTGGGCCGCCTTCCATCGTGGCTTTGGCGATCCGCGCCGGCCGGTGCCGCTGCGCGTGCTGGCCGTCAATCCTGAGATTGGCTCCCCCGGCGACGGCGGCCACGTTTGGACCACCACGGCCACCAGTGACGGCAGCGAAGCCAATCAGGCGCTCTTTATCCCCAAAGGCTGGGGCGGCTATTTCCACTGGCCACTGGCGACAGACGTGGGTGAAAAGCCGACGGATGGCATAGCCATCGACCGGCTGACCGACCGGGTTTACGTCAGCAGCGGGCTTGAGAGAGGTCGCATCAGCGTTATCGGCGACCATCCCGACCAGTGTATTGCCTCATTTGCCACCGCCGCGGCCCGCCAGGCCGCCGAGGGAGATTCGCTGCCCGAGCAGGACACCGCGGCAGGTACGGGTCAATTCGGTGTCGAAATTTTCGAGCGCGGAGCAACCATTCCGGAGCCGGCAAACCAATCCGGCTCCACCATCACCGGTGTTATTGAATTACAAGGTCGCACCGACTTCAGCGGGACGCGATTATTCCTGAGCGAGCAATCTTGTAAGTCATCGACTCAGCAGCCTGCATCCATCGTCATTACGGATGTCGAGGGGCACTTTGAGATTGAGGTCGCAGCGGACAGCCGTTCAAACTACCTATGTGCTGTGCAGCCGGGATACCTGATCGGTGAGAAAAGGTTGCCACTGATTGAAGCGGGGAGTATCATCCTTCCGGCCGGTGACCTGACCGGGGATAATCAGATCGACATTGCCGACGCGACGATGCTGGCGGATCGCTTCGGGACCGGCGACTCTAGCGTCGACCTTAATGGCGACGGCTTGATAGATATCTTTGACCTGGTACTTATTACCAGCAATTTCAACCGACGCGGTCCGGTAAAGTAGCTGACAAGCGTAGATCAGGTCGTTATCAGAAGCAAACGCGGCAATTTTCTTACCTCTGCCTTAAGGAGTCACCCAGGGTTAGGATGTTCCGTCATACCGTTTCTTTGAGCTTATCCTGAAACGCTTTTCTGAATTTCTGGACTTTTGGGTCAATCACCGCACGGCAATAGGGCTGGTTGGGATTCACGCTATAATAATTTTGATGATAATCTTCAGCTTCGTAGAAATCGCGAAACGGCGCAATCTCCGTAACGATGGGGTTGGGCCACAGGCCGGAGGCATCCGTTTCCTGTTTTGATCGTTCGGCAATATTTTTCTGCCCATTATCGTGATAGAATATCACGGAACGATATTGCGGGCCGACATCTGCGCCCTGTCGATTTAGGGTCGTCGGATCGTGGGTGCGCCAAAACACATATAGCAAATCCTCAAAGGAGATAACCTCGGGATCAAATGTGATTTGGGTCACTTCGGCGTGCCCGGTGGTACCCGTACAAACCTGTTGGTAGGTCGGATTCTCAATCGCGCCTCCGGCATAACCGGAAACCACAGCATGGACCCCTCTCAAATCTTGGTAAATGGCCTCGACACACCAAAAACATCCGCCGCCAAGCGTTGCCGTCTCTAAATTGTTTGACATAAAGTTTTTCTCCGTTTGCTCAAGATCTTCTCTAATATTTCTGATTATACCATTAATGCGGCTATTTTCTAACTGAGCCTAAGTCGCTGCGATATAGCTGACCGTCACTTCCGGCGCTTGGACTAGGTGTCAAAGTTCGCCCGGATTTAGTTGACAAAGTGACCGTCACCTTAGGAGTTCCTCGTGAACCCGGTTGGACAAGGTTTTTCCAAATTTCAGCTCTACCGCCATCTTTTATAACCTTTACGTAAGTTTTACGTTACAACTGGTACTTATGTGCTATAATGAAATCCTAGCTTTAACAGTGTTAAAACTAGGGCCGGATAAAACTACTTGTAACATGTAATTGGGTACTGTAGTGGGGGGCGTTTCAAAGATCTCTTTTTTGAGAGGGGAGGCTTTTATTATGTCCAGGGACATATTTGATCATTGTCCGGACTGCGAGCGTCGAACTTTTTTTCGGAGCAATGGTGTTTACAAATGCACAAAATGCTTGCGCTTTTTCTGTGACAAATGCCGGGCCGGAAGTTTCTTGTTTGGGTACAAATGTCCTCATTGTAAATTTCACATTTCCGTCCCCAGACTCTCGCAGTCTCGAATAGGGTATTGTTAATGAAGGTCGAGTTGTCCCGACCTATAGCTGGGCACTCAGTGGGGAGAAAACCGTTTTTGAAACACGAACGCCGCGTTCTTTCAACATTACATTCTCGCTAACCAGGAGGAAAACCATGTTTAATAACACCTTGACCCACGAAAAACTAAGGATTGACGATGTGACCCTAGATGCAGCAAACGACCAAGTCACCGGACCTTGTGGTACGTATCATCTTACCCCGCTCGAGTGCCGCTTACTTCGAGTTTTTATGCTTCGGCCCGGTCAGGTTGTGCCCCGCGCTTTCCTGATGAAAACGGTTTGGGAGACGAATTACCTGGGCGATATGAGAACCTTAGAGGTTCATATCTGCACATTAAGAAAAAAGATTGAAGAGGACCCGCGCCGTCCCCAATATCTGCGGACAGTGCGTGGCGTGGGCTATGTCTTTACCAACGACTAAGGCGCAGGCCCATCCTTCGGTAGTCATTTATGAGTGGTTTCCGCAGATTTTACGGCTGCACCGCTGGAAATAACCCATAGGTCGGCGGGCCAGGGAGGGTGCTCCCCGACCTGTTGCAACTTTCTAGCGGTGCACCGTAGATCGCCTAATCCAATAGGCCGGCCAGCCCGGCCTGTTCCAAAATCCACTCGGCTGCACGAACCATGGGCATGTCAACCAGCTTCCCGTCCAATTCAAAGGCACCGATCCCGCGTTCCTGGTGTTGGGCATGTGCCGCCACGAGCCGCTGCGCCCGGGCGATTTCATCGGCCGAAGGCGAAAAAACCCGATTGATGGTCGCGACTTGGCGGGGATGAATAGCCATTTTGCCCACGTAACCCAACCGGCGGGCTGTAACACATTCTTCCTCAAGCCGCTCCAAATCGTTCAAGTCGGTCAGCACCATATCGATGGCCTGCAGACCGTAGGCTGCTGCCGCGGTGACGACAGCACTGCGCGCATAAAAAATTTCCCAGCCGGCCCGCGTACGCTGGGCGCCAATGTTACCTGCTAAATCTTCTGCCCCAAACATCAAGGCATCCAGGCGCGAGGTTGCGGGTGCAATTTGCCCCAAATTCATTATCCCTTTCGCAGTTTCAACCACGACCAACAGCCGCACAGCGCCCTGCGGCCAGCCGCGCTCTCGCTCTGCTTGGCTAAGATAGGTGGCTGCACGCTGTACCTGGGCCGCTGTCTCAACTTTAGGGATTACATAACCATCCGGCCGAGCATCAATTGTGGCCTGCAGATCGGTCAGCCCTCGTTCGGCGCTCTCGGTGCGGGCCAGAATGGCCGCATTGATTCGAATTAAACGCTCGCTGCGGCCAAAATTTAGCGTACGTAGGGCTTTGTCCACAATCTGGCGGGCTTCTTCTTTCCGATTGAGGGCGACCCCATCTTCCAAGTCCATGACAATAGTATCAACATCCATATGGGCCGCTTTAGTTATTTTGCGCAGGCTGTCGCCGGG
>JBFGLD010000394.1:0-5865 GCA_041576335.1 Anaerolineae bacterium
AGGGGGAGGTTGGGAGGGGGTTGAGATCGACACCACTTGGCAACCCCACACTCTTAAGTTGACGCCGGTGGGGGTATCCCCCCGATTCCCCCCTGGTTTGCCCAATTTTTGGGAAATTGGGACACACTCTCATCGGCGGATGATTGAGACCAAGAACAGGAGGTGATGGCAATGCTTCGTGAGCAAGTAAAGCTGACGGCTATGGCCAAGTGTGCCGGTTGAGCCAGCAAAATGGCTCCAGAAGCCCTGGCGCAAGTTTTGCGCCCTTTATACAACATATTTGGCAGCCGTGTCAACACGCCCCCTGAGCTATTAGTGGGTCTGGATGTTGCCGACGATGCAGCCGTTTACAAGATTAGCGACGATCTGGCGATCATTAATACGCTCGATTTTTTCACGCCGGTGGTTGATGATCCGTACGACTACGGAGCAGTTGCTGCGGCCAATTCCATGAGTGACGTCTACGCAATGGGGGGACAGGTCACATTTGCCCTCAACGTGGGGGCTTTTCCGGCCAAGCTGGATCTGGCCATCATTGCCGAAATCCTACGCGGCGGTGCTGAAAAAGTTGTCGAGGCGGGCGCAGTGATTGCGGGAGGACACACGGTAACCGATGATGAGCCAAAATATGGTCTGGTCGTGACGGGTATGGTGCATCCGGAGCGCATTTTTACCAAGGGTGGTGCCAAGCCGGGAGATGTGCTGGTATTAACAAAACCGCTTGGTACCGGTACAATCAGTACCGCCCTCAAGCGCGAGCAGGCAGATCCGGCCCACGTTGCCGGTATGGTCGAGTCGATGAAACGTCTCAATCGCTCTGCGGCGGAGGCGGGTCAAGCGATAGGTGGTATTAAGTCGGTTACCGATATTTCCGGTTTTGGCCTGTTGGGGCACGCGGTGGAGATGGCCAAGGCCTCAGGCTGTAAACTTGTCTTTGAGCAAAACCAAATCCCATTCCTGGACGGAGCGACCAACTATGCAGCCGACTTTGTGTTTCCGGGCGGTGCGTCCAACAACAAGCTTTATTTCGAAAAAGACGTATCGTTTGCTTCGACAATACGCGACCTCACGCAATGGCTCTTATGGGATCCGCAAACGTCCGGGGGCTTGCTGTTGGCCATCCCGGCTGATCGACTTGAAGATTTTTTGAGTGCCTGCACCGCCAATGGGCGCGATCAAGCCTGCTGGGTGATTGGTCAAGTTATGCAAGGACATGGGATTGAGGTACTGCCGTAAATGAGTGACACGCCTAAACCGAATCCAACCAACGAAGAACCACAAGTGGGCCTTGAAAATGATGAGGCTCTAATTATCAACCCGATCAACATTGCCCGGGCTCGACACGCCAGCGCTCATAGCCAATCCGTTGTTGACCAAGCAGTGAATGCGGTAACCAAAAAATTGGAGGCGCGCTCTGCCCAATCTGCCTCAAACACAGCTGCCCACGCCGCCTATAATCGAACCGGTTTCACGCTTTTGGATGGAACAAACGGCTGCATTTTGTTGTTCTTGTTGGGTGTGGCTTTTTTGATGGGCGGAATTTTGGGGGGGCTGGTGGGCGGCGGCCTGCTGTTGGGAACCATCAGTCCTGCAGAAGAAGTCGCCTGGCGGAGTACACCGACTTTTACACCCTTTATCACGCCGACTCCGGCCCCGGCCGAAACCTTAACCCCCACGCCTACACCGCCTCCCAGTCCTACTCCGTCCATGGAAGATATTATTGCCGGAATCATTCCGTCGGTTGTAACTGTCGTCAATCAGCAGCACTATGCCTTTAGCCTCAGCCCGGACGAGGGACGGGTAGTTGGTTCTGGCGTGATTGTTGATAACCGGGGTTACATCGCCACGAACCATCACGTCGTTGAAAATCCGGGGGACTTGAGGGTCGTCATGGCCGACGGCCGCGATCTATCGGCTGTGTTAGTTGTATCCGATCCCTCCGAAGATTTGGCGGTCGTCAAGATAAATGCCGAAAGCTTGTCGGCCATTCAGTGGGGCGATTCGGCCACAGTGCGCTTAGGCCAAGCCGTTTACGCAATCGGTAGCCCGCTTGGTGATTTTCCAAGCTCAGTCAGCTTTGGTATCGTCAGTGGTTTGAATCGCGCTTTAGAGATGGACGAGTTTGTAATCGATGGTCTCATTCAAACCGACGCAGCCATTAACCGGGGCAGTTCGGGCGGGCCTCTGATCAATACCGAGGGTGAGATGATTGGTATTAACACCTTTATCATCCGTGAAAGCGAGGATCGAGGCGTGGCTGAAGGTATTGCCTTTGCTTTACCCACGGCCAAGGCCAAGGATATATTGTTCCCCTGGATTGCCGCCCATAGCGGAGAAAATGTCCCTATCCCGGCTGCCGAAGAACCCGGCAATTAAGCGTCCGGAGATTAGGGCTTGAAGTTAAATTACGCCGGCCGATTGCTTCTCTTAAAGAATATGTGTTTATGGTCATTCGTAAACCGCTGCACCTTTTTTTTATAGCGGGTATCGCCGCTATTCTTACAAGCTGTTCTACAGCGCCGCCCGAAGAGGAAATCAGGCCGGATGTTGAAACTCCGCTCCTTGTGCCGACGGCTGTTCTCCCGACTAATACGCCCCAGCCCGACGTTATCGTCGAGACGTCTACAAAGCCGGCGGTAGCTACGTCGGAACCGGAGATGGAGGCAGAAATGCCGGCCCCAACGCCGCCCCCGACCCTGCCTCAGAACGATATTTCAGTGATCCAAGGCAACCCTGACCTCGATTACGCCCAGGTCATTTATGTGCGAGCTGTGCAAAACAGTGACGGCACCTGGCGCTTCGATACGACGGTACGCCATAATGACCAAGGCTGGGATGATTATGCCGATGCCTGGCAGGTAGTAAATCCCGACACCGGCCAGGTAATGGCCGAGCGCATCTTACTGCATCCTCACGACAACGAACAGCCCTTTACCCGCAGCCAAAGCGGCATTGTGATCCCGTCAGAGGTTACTAAGGTTATCGTCCGAGCCAAAGACAACGTGGAGGGTTTTGGGGGCCAGGAGGTTATTGTTGATTTAGCGGCTGCCGGAAACAGCGACTATTTTGAAGTGGTACGCTGATAAGCCTGCTGCTGCTAATATCCGTTGACTCATAATAATCCATTAGGGTCTTGCTGCCTGTTAATCTGTATAATAAGATTTGTGAGCAGGTAAGTGATTACCGACACACCTGGCCCGTTTGCTGCCAATGATTGTTAACCAGCACCATGGTCGTATGTGATGTCGCAGGCCTGGTCCGGTAAGAAGTTCCCCACAGGAAAAAGCGCAGCTTGTTTTCGACGCAAATTTCGGTTTCGCTGTACTGCACAAATATCCGTCGCGACTCGTATCCAATGCCCACCGGGCGACGTTCACGATGCATCCAGATGCGAGTATAGGTCGGACTGCCATCGCCCCAGGAAACGTCGGGCACCCTCGAGAGATAGAATAAACTACAGAGAACCGGGGGCACAATAATCAATAAGGTGAACACCCCAATAGTCAGGTAAAAATTGATTTTTTCTTGGAGTTTGCTTTTTTGCTCGGCCATATTGAGTTAACGCTCGTTTTTTGTAACCTCAGAACTGTGGCTCATCAAATCAAATTCGAGTAAATGAGGCAAAAGTTTTTTGTCCGTCTTAAAGTAGCGCCCTAATCTCCCACCACAAAAGCGATGGCATAATCTTTGGTGTGTGACAGGCTGATGGCAAAAGACGAAATACCCAATTGCGTGGCCAGGTCGGCGGCAGCGCCGTGTAGGCGCAGTCTAGGCGGCCGATTAGGGTGACTTACGACCTCGATCTCGCGCCATCTCACATCCCCGATGCCCGTTCCAAGCGCCTTGGCCGTTGCTTCTTTGGCCGCCCAGCGGGCCGCCAAAGAATGAGCCCGACCGTTGCAGTAACGTAACTCCTGTTCGGTGTAGATCCGTTTGAGATACCGGTCGCCAAAGCGTTCAATACTGCGGGCTACGCGCTCAGTCTCAATCATATCGACGCCAATCGCTTTCATATAAGCTCGCCCTCAGATTCCTGCAAGCCTACCACCAAATAAGCGGATTTATCAGTTTCTGCGTCCGGATATTTGCTGTTGATGGTTTTAGGCATGGCCAATACCAGGCCCGACACGTGCTGGTATACGGCCTCGCTAATGATAATTTCTCCCGGACCGGCTGCCTCGCAGTAGCGCGCGGCCCGGTTTACCGCATCTCCAATGACGGTATACTCCATGCGCTCTTCCGAACCGATAAAACCGTGCAGCACGGCACCCGTATGAATCCCGATGCCAACCTGGCACACTGCCAGCCCATGCTGCTCACGTTCAAGTCCTAAATTGTAGATAGCCTGCTGCAACTCAAGCGCCGCCCGCACCACATTTTCCCATTGCTGTTCATCCGGTTCCGGGCTGCCGAACACGGCCAAAATTGCATCGCCGACGTATTTATCCACCGAACCATTGTAGTTAAAGATAATCGGAATACAAATGCCAAACAGTTCATTAAGCATCTCTACCACGTCATTTGGTTCCATATGCGCCGTAAGTTCCGTGAAGCCGCGTACGTCCAAATTTAGAATAGTCACCGGCTCGGCTCGCTCCCCTCCAAGTCTCAGATTCTTACGGTCATAAAGCAAGTTTTTGAGGCGTTCCGCCACTTGGGGTGAAAATTGCCGTAATAGGTTAGATCGGATGATTTCTTCGCGCCGAAGATCTTGCTGCAGGGCATAGTTCTTTACAAACATAGCGACTTGGTTTGCCATAGCCATTAGTAAGCGTAAATCGTCATCGTCAAAGGCCTTCCTGGCCTGGGTATTTTCAACAAACACAACGCCCAACACCTCGTCCTTCGAGATTAAAGGGGCGTACATGGCGGCTTGGGTACCGTGCATTATGACGCTATCATACAATTGGCCCGTTTTGCCGGGTGTGCCGTAGCGCCAGGTGAATGCTTCTTGCTTGTCGATGGCCAACCGGGCCAGGTTGAGGCTTATAGGAGGTTGAGAGTCTTCCGGTAGAAAAGCTTTGAGGGACAGGTTGTCCTCCTCCAGCAACAAGACGACAGCTCTCTGCGCATCGGCAATAACTTTACACAAATGCTTTACCACGGACTTAAGCAGGGGCTCAACCCTCCTGAACGTACCCAGTGCCGTTCCCAGCTCGTAAAACGCAGCCAACCGCCGCCGGGCTTCATCTAAATAGTCAGCGGTATCGGGCTTCTTGGCGAGGAGCAGGTCAAATGTAGACATTGTCGCACTTACGCTATCGGTTAGCATGCCCTCCTCGGGAATTAGAATATCGAGTACCGTCAAGCCCATACGCACGGTACTGCCCGAGGCCACACGTGTTTTCGAAGGGATTTTTTGGCCGTTTATCCAGGTACCGGATTTGCTGTTCAGGTCTTCCAGCCAAAACGTTCCGTTTTCGTAAGTTAATCGAGCGTGACAGCGAGAGACAGAACTATCGGGATTCAGGTCCAGATCAACGGCTTGCTCCGGAGAAGAACGGCCGATTAGGACCGTGTCCGACCGAGACACAAATCTTTTTTTTGGAGAAGAGGCGTATTTATAGTTGATGATAATCATAAACTTTTTATAGTCAGACTGCCTGACCACCCAACTTATAATGAGTTGGCACGGCTCGCGCCGGGTGCTGGTCTAAAATCTAAACTTCAGGTCCCGGTCTCTCTACCAGGGCCGAATAGTGCATGAATATCGGCAAGTTTAACCTGCCGGGTCGTGCAGCATGCGATTTACGAGGCGCAGCGTTTTTTCCAATTCCGCCTGCCAAACTTCTTGATTGGGGTGGAGGGGTAATGTTACTTGACGTGGGGTAACTTTGGCCGCCGGACTCAACCGGCGCTGCAATC
>JBFGLD010000395.1:0-5850 GCA_041576335.1 Anaerolineae bacterium
TCCTAGCCTATCCCGGGGCGGACGAGATGATCGAGAAGTTCGGTGCCGCGGCCGGAGAGGCCGGCTTGGGCTATACGGCTGTTGAAACACAAGCCTCGGTTTCCTGGGCTGCCTGGCAGGTGTTGACCACGGCGGTGAAAGAAACGGGTAGTTTAGATCAAGATACGCTGGCCGACTGGCTGCACAACAATACGGTTCAAACCGTGATTGGCCCGGTTAGCTTTGATGCGACCAACCAGAATTACGGACCCGATTTGCAGAAAATCAAACAAATTCAGAATGGCGAGTGGCTTGTGGTTTACCCGGAAGAGTTTGCTAAGGAAGGGGCTGCTGTAGAGTACCCAGCAAATTAACTTAAATAGAACTTACGCAGTTGAGACAATCTTGGAGACTTGGGAACTCTTCCCACGGGATTTTGCTGGGAATTGAAGCTGATAATCAAGACAACTTTGCCTGCCAAGATCGTTCCAGAGACTTCCGAAGTCTGAATTGCGTTCCTGCCGGCTGCTTCAAATGGAGATTCTTCGACCTGCGGTCCCAGAATGACATCTGGCTGAAATCTCGTTGTAATATGTAGAAAGGAGACACAAATGCATAGTAGACACTTGGTCCGCACGGCTGACCAAGCCGCCTTCGAAGTACCGGCTGCCTTTGCCGCTTTGAGCCAGGGCTTCCGTCGCTGGTCTATCGTCAACGGAGAGACAGGCTCCGTCCATCAGGAGTTCAACATCTGCACGCTCGATCCTGGCGGGTCGATTGACCCGCACGTTCATACGTTCGAGGAGAGCATTTACGTGCTCGAAGGTCAGCTCATCTGTGAAACCGGTGACGGCGCGTTTGCCCTCGAGGAGGGCGACTACGGCGTCATCCATGTCGCCGCCCCCCATACCTTTCGCAACACAGGCTCGGTGCGGACGCGTTGGGCCGAGATGCTTGCGCCACAACCTCGCCGAGGGGGTGACGGCGATACCTTTGCCGCTGCACCGCTCTCTCACACCGGACCGGCGCGGCCCATCGACGCCCGGGATCCGCGCACACGATTCTTCGGCAATATCACCCCGGAGCACATGGAACCCACCAAACAGACACAGGACTTGCTGGCCGTATCGGCGAGCATGCGCTCCGCCCTGTTGGTTTACAGCGGCATCACGGTCAAGATGATGGTTGACAGCGATCTCGGGGCGTTCTTGGCAACGATGTTCATGGTCCAATACGAGCCGGCCGGCCTGGCCGGAACCCACGACCACCCGTTTGAAGAAACCTACATGATCCTCGACGGGGAAGTGGACGCCTGGTTCGACGGAACGGACTACCGGCTCAGGCCGGGAGACGTGGCCTGGGCGGGTGTGGGCTGCGTCCACGGCTTCCGGAATGCTGCGGCGAACGCAACCGTCCGCTGGCTCGAGACCTCCGCCCCGCAGCCCCCGGCCCGCTATGCCTACCGCTTTGCCCGCGATTGGGACTATCTGGAAAATGCACTGAATAAGGAGGATTGAAACTATGGATAAGCAAGGTACCGTTGTTGTCGTCGGCGGCACGTCTGAGATTGGCAAGCGCCTGGCGCGGCGATACGCCGGCCTGGGCCGGCCGGTGGTCGTGACCAGCCGCGACCCGGGTCGGGCCAAGGCCGCAGCCCAGGACGTTGGAGGCGACTGCACCGGGCTGAGCCTTGATCTCAGCAAACCCCGCGAGATTGCCGCAGCACTCGCCCAGGTGGACGATGTGGAGCATCTCGTGCTGGTGGCAGTAGACCGGGATGAGAACAGCGTGCGCGACTACGACATCGACGGCGCCCTGAACCTAGTCACACTGAAGCTCGTGGGTTACACTGAAGTGGTGCATGTGCTTGCGCCGCGAATGCGCCAGCACGGGTCCATCGTCCTCTACGGCGGATTGGCCAAGGACCGGCCCTATCCCGGCTCGACGACCGTCACAACCGCAAATGGCGGGGTGATGACCATGGTCCATACCCTTGCCGTAGAACTTGCGCCGCTGCGCGTGAATGCGATTCACCCTGCGGTGGTGGGTGACAGCCCGTACTGGGCCAACAAGCCGCAGGCAGTCCTCGACGCCTTGCGAGCCCGTACGCCGCTAGGTGAGTTGGTGACGATTGACGATGTGGTTGGGGCGACAGTGTTCCTGCTCGAGAACCGTGGGGTGACCGGCGTCAATCTCCGGGTCGACGGGGGGTGGATGCTGGCCTGAGCCTCACTTACAGAGATTAGAGATTAAGAGATTGAAAGATTACTATAATCTCCTAATCTCTCAATCTCCCCACTGAAGCAGCAACGTTATAATTGACGATTTTTTTGAAATCCAGGTCGTTTCGATGGGAGTTGATCTATGCTTTTAATTGGGCAAGCCCTTATTTCGGGCATTTTGCTGGGGGGTTTGTACGCTATTCTGGCTATTGGCCTGAGTTTAACCTGGGGTATGCTGAAAGTCATCAACTTGGCCCACTTTGCATTTGCTTTTCTGGCCGCATACATAACCTATCAAATTTCAACTACGTTTGCGGTAGATCCATTTTTCACGCTCTTGGCTACAATTCCTATCTTTTTCTTAATTGGAATTGGGCTGCAATGGTTTTTTAATAAGTTTGATGTGAGTGAGTTCAACTCGCTCCTGGTTAGCTTTGGGTTGTTTATTATTTTTCAAGCTCTCATGACGGCCCTATGGACGGCAGATTACCGTCGTATTGATGCCAAAATCAACCCGTACGCAGCTGAATCTTTCTGGGTTGGCCCTTGGGCCTTACCCATTCCCCAATTTAGTGCCTTTATCGCCGCCGTGATTATTGCCGGGTTAACCATATATGTTTTGAATTATACCTACGCCGGCAAGGCTCTGCGAGCCATCTCCCAAGATCGAGACATTGCCGCGGCTTTTGGGGTAAATTACCAGAAAATGTCGATGCTGTTGATGGGCGTATCCACAGCCTATACCGGGGTAGCCGGCGTTTTTATGGCCATGATCTTTGCTCTCTTTCCGGAGGCGGGAGTTGAATGGATTGGGGTTATTTTTGCCGTAGTTATTCTAGGCGGGCTGGCCAATGTACCGGGCGCCGTGGGAGCCAGTTTACTCATCGGTATTGTTCAAGCCCTCACCAGCGCCGTCACCGACGCAGGGGTGGCTCCCCTGGTAACGTTTACCTTGATGATCGCAGCGCTTCTATTCAAGCCGGAAGGATTATTCACCAGGAGGTCCACTCTATGAAGAAGTGGGCTGGACCGCTCGGATTTTTGGGAGCCGGTATTATACTGGCTTTAGTCCCCTGGCTTAAAACGGTCTTTGGCTTTCCAACCTATTACCTCATCTTTCTCTACTTTACCTTCTTCTGGATTGCCCAGGCCTCTAGCTGGAATATGCTGTCGGGCTACTCCGGCTACTTCAGTTTTGGTCAGGGGGCTTTTTTTGGCATTGGAATTTACACCATGGCCACCTTACTTGACAAATATGGCCTCAATTTTTTGGTGGCCTTACCCATCGGCGGTATTTTGGCCGCATTGCTGGGTTTAGGTATAGGCTTTGTTGTTTTTCGGCTGCGGCTGCTCAAGGGTGAACTGTTTGCCTTGCTCACCCTGGCCGTCGATTTTGTGTTGGCTGCTGTGGTCCGCAACAGCGATGCGATTGACGGCGGCTTTGGCGTGCGGTTGGGCTCTGTCAAGCCGCCTGCCTTTCTGGGAGATTTCTCAACCATGATGTATATCCTGGGCCTGGTTATCGCCTTAATCACCGTGTTTGTATCATACTCAATTTATCATTCTCGCTTTGGTCTGGGCTTGTTTTCCATTCGAGACGACGAGGAGGTGGCTGAGGGTATGGGCGTGCCTACCTTCCGCTACAAAATGACCATCTTTGCCGTCAGCTGCTTCTTTATCGGCTTATCCGGGGCCCTGCATGCGCTCCAGATTGGATACATTACGGTCGAAGGGGCCTTCAGCCTGCGCGTGCCGTTATTTGTGATCTTAATGAGTATCCTGGGCGGGCGACGGCACTGGCTAGGTCCTGTCATTGGCGCCACTATTATCTTTACCTTAACCGATACCTTTAGTCGGGCCAGCATCGAGTATTTGAATCAGGTGATCATCGGTTCATTTCTGATTGTCATGATTCTCTTCTTGCGTGACGGCATTTACGAGCGGTTGAAACAGCGTCTTTGGTCGTCTCTGGCGATTCTACTTATTTCCGCAGTCGTGCTGATTGTGGCCGGCATTGGCGGTCGCTTTATCTCCCAACTGGCCTACGCCCTATTAATCACAACCGGCTTTCTGTTGCTGTCGGACAAGCTGTACCGGAAGCTCATCAGCCTCTTTCCATTTCTCCACCCTAAAAAACAAGTGAGAGTAGGCGATGCCTGAGTCTATGTTAACGTGTGAGAATGTGGCAAAGAATTTTGGCGGCGTGCGGGCTTTGAATGGGATCAACGCTGCCGTGTCCAGGGGCGATATAATGGGGTTGGTGGGGCCAAACGGCTCCGGCAAATCGACCTTAATCAATGTGATTACCGGCCTACACGATGTTAGCGGCGGACGAGTGACGTTTCAAGGCCGCAACATTACCAAAGATGAACCGCACACCATCACCCAGCTAGGGATTGCCCGCACCTATCAGATTCCACGTCCCTTTCAGACCATGACCGTGCTCAGAAATGTCATGGTCAGCAGCACCTTTGGACACAGCAATCGGGGGCTGGAGCAGGCAGAGCGTGATGCCTATGAAACGCTTGAATTTACCGGCCTGGCCGATTACGCCGAGATGCCAGTGGGTAAACTTAACTTACATCAACGTAAATTTCTAGAGCTGGCCCGGGCTCTATCTACAAAGCCGGAGCTGCTCCTGCTCGATGAGGTGATGGCCGGGCTCAATCCCACAGAAATTAATGAGTCGATTAAGATGATTCGTAAAATTCACGACAGCGGCGTCACGATTATCATCGTCGAGCATCTCATGCGGGTCGTAACCAGTTTGTCAACCCGAATGCTGGTGCTGAACTACGGCCAGGTAATTGCTGAAGGGGTCCCGGAACACGTGATGAATGACCCTGAGGTCATTACTGCTTATTTGGGAAAAGATTATGCCAAATAGCGACAAAGTCTTACTTGAAATCAACAGCCTTAACGTGGCCTACGGTGATGCCCAAGCCTTGTGGAACATCTCTTTGACCGTCAATAAAGGGGAGAGCGTGACCATAATTGGGCCCAATGGGGCCGGTAAGACGACCCTGGTCAATGCCCTGGCCGGAATTCTACCGGCACGCAGCGGTCACATCATCCTTGAGGGTCATGATCTAACCCGAGCCCCGGCTCATAAGGTGTGCAGCTTGGGGGTGGCCGTGGTGCCAGAGGGACGGCGGCTGTTTCCGCAAATGTCTGTTCGCGACAACTTGGATATAGGTTCGTATATCCCCAAAGCCCGACCCTATTATAGGGAGATGATTGAGCGAGTCTACACCATTTTTCCACGGTTGCAAGAGCGCTCCCGTCAGCTGGCCGGAACGCTAAGCGGCGGTGAACAACAGATGGTCGCCATTGGCCGCGCTTTAATGGCCCGGCCCAAACTATTACTCTTAGACGAACCCTCGCTGGGCCTGGCACCGGTCATTGTCGATACGATTATTGAGGTGCTCACTGAAATTAACAACACGGGTGTCTCTATTTTAATGGTCGAGCAGAACGTGACTAAGGCGCTTGAGTTTGCCTCAAGAGGATATGTTTTGGAACAGGGCCGGATTGTGCAGGAGGGCGCGGCAAAAGCTTTGCTGAGCGATGAGCATGTGAAGCAGGCGTATTTGGGGCTATAGCCGCAAAGGGTGAGCTTATGAAAGAATAGGACTGGCAGTCCTTGAAA